>CBDUXW010000396.1:0-3815 GCA_965371275.1 uncultured bacterium
AGGTGGCGGCCAGGGCGGTGGTGGCGGCGGCGGCCGCGGTGGCCGCAGCCTCCCGCCGATGTTCGGCTCGACGGTTGCCATCCACGGTGATTGGGTCATGGTCAGCGCGCCCAACTACAGCGGTCGCTCCGGTAGCGTCTACGTGTTCCATCGTGACAACGGCAACTGGGAGCAGGTTGCTCAGCTACCGGGTAACAACGCCCAGCCGGGTGCCGCGTTCGGTAGCACGATCGAGCTGCTCGACGGCGAGGTATTCATCGGCGCCAGCAGCGCCAACTTCGGCATCGGCGGCGTGTCGATCTACAGCCTCGATGACGACGGCAGCTGGGCGCCGACCGGCAACCTGGCCCCGTTTGACGGGCAACGCCGCGGCGGCTTCGGCTCGTCGATTGTCGTCGATGACGACCGCGTTTACATCGGTGCGCCGGGCGCCGGCGGCCGAGAGGGCCGCATCTACGTGTACGAGCGCGACGACGAGGACGGCAGCTGGACCAACGCCACCAAGATGGGTGTCAGCGACCTGGCCGCCGGCGACTCGTTCGCCACGGCCTTGGCCGGCAACGCCGACATCATGGTTGCGAGCCTTCCCGGCGACGACTACCGCGCCGGTACAGCGGCCGTTCTGACGCGTGCCGACTATGGCTGGAGCAGCAGCAAGCTGCGCAGTGATATCGCCAGCTACGAAATGGTCACCGGCGGCGACGGCCTCGCGTGCACCAACGGCATGGCCGGCGACTTCCCGTGCGACAACGTCGATCTGGTGTCGTACATGCCGGTTCATGCCATGGGCGGCGTTCGCGGCCTGCGCACCAACGATGCCTGGGGGTGGACCGATCCGGACACCGGTCATGACTACGCGATCATCGGCATGACCGATCGGGCGTCGTTCGTCGACGTCACCGACCCGTACAACCCGGTGCACGTCGGTATCATGATGATGACGGAAGGCGCACGGCCGAGCAGTTGGCGTGACATGAAGGTGCGCAACAACTGGGTGTACATCGTGTCCGACGGGTCCGGTGAGCACGGCATTCAGATTTTCGACCTAGAGCGCCTGCGGGACTTCAGCGGCGAGCCGATCGAGTTCGAAGAGGATGCGCATTACGCGGGCATCGGCAGCACGCACAACATCGTGATCAACCCCGAAACCGACTTCGCCTACGCGGTGGGCGCCGGGGGTCCCAACGGCTGTGGCGGCGGTTTGCACATCGTCAACATCGAGGACCCGACGAACCCCACGTTCGAGGGTTGCTTCCAGGACATGAACACGGGGCGCCGCGGCACCGGCTACTCGCACGATGCGATGTGCGTCACGTACGACGGTCCGGACGATCGCTTCACCGGTCATGGAATTTGCATCGGTTCCAACGAAACGGCGATCTCGATTGCCGACGTTTCCAACAAGCGCGATCCGGTGGCGATCGGCATGGCGGCCTACCCGAACGTGGGGTACAGCCATCAGGGCTGGATTACCGACGACCATGCCTACTTCTTCATGAACGACGAGCTCGACGAGATACGTGGGCTGGCAGAGGGCACGCGGACGCTGATCTGGGACATCCAGGACCTCGAGGATCCGATCCTCGTGCGCGAGTACGTCTCCGACAATCCGGCGACCGATCACAACCTCTACATCGTCGGCGACACGATGTATCAGTCGAACTACGACTCCGGATTGCGCGTGTTCGACATCAGCGACCCCGAGAACCCCGAGCCGCGGGGCTTCATGGACACGGTGCCGTACTCGGAAGGCGGAGGCATGACGGGCTCGTGGAGCAACTATCCGTTCTTCGAGAGCGGTGTCGTGGTGGTGACGAGCGGCAGCGAGGGCATGCTGATCGTCAAGGTGCGCAAATAATGCGCGCCCGCATGCTGTTGAAAAGAACCGCGCTGCTCGCGGGCCTCGCCTTCGTGGTGGGATCCGTGGCGGCGTGCGGCGGCTCCGAGTCGGGTTCGGCTCCCGATCCTGTCGCCCCCGCGGCGGCCCCGGCCGAGTATCTGTACGTGGCCAACCAAAGCGGCCCCGCCGTTTCCGTCATCGACATGAATGCACGGGAGGTCGTCGACACCATCTGGCTTACGGAGCTCGGTTTTACCGCCAACGCCAAACCGCACCACGTGGCGGTCGAGCCCGACGGCGAGACCTGGTACGTGTCGTTGATCGCCGATGGCTTCGTTCTCAAGTTCAACCGTGACAACGAGCTGCTCGGCAGGGCCGAGTACGAGACGCCCGGTTTGCTGGCGCTCGATCCGGTCGAAGACGTCCTGTACGTCGGGCGATCGATGGCGGCAGTCAACCCGCCGCAGCGTATCGGTGTGATCCAGCGTTCCGACATGTCGATCGAGGAATACGACGTGTTCTTTCCGCGGCCCCACGCCATTGCCGCCGGTCACGGCGGCGGCCGCCTCTACACCGCCAGCTTGGCGGTGAACCAGATGGCGTCGTTGTCGCCCGAGAACGATGATCTCGAGGTCATCAACGTTCCCGGCGATACCCACACGTTCGTCAACTTCGCGATCTCGCCCGACGGCGGAACGCTGGTCACCGGCGGCCAGGTTTCGGGCGACGTGATGGTGTTCGATCTCGCCGACCCCACCATGCCCGAGCTGACCCACACGGTGCATGTAGGCGGCGAACCCTGGCATCCGGTGTATTCGCCGGACGGCAGCCTCTTGTACTTTCCGCAACGTACCGCCAACTCTGTGGCGGTCGTCGACACGGCGAGCTGGGAAGTTGTCGCGACTATCGAGGGCGACGGTCTTGCAGAGCCGCACGGCGCTGCGATTTCCGCTGATGGACGCACACTGTGGATCGCCGGGCGCAACACGAAGAACGAGTACACCGGCGGGCACCTCGAGCGGACGAGTGACCTGACTTCCGCGGAGCCGTTGCCGGCCGGCACCGTCGTGGCGATCGATACGGAGAGCCGCCAGGTCGTCGCCGTGCTAAGCGTGCCGGCGTACGCCGCCGGCATGGCGACCCGCTAGAAAGAACGGATCCGTGAGCGGCAACGTCCAACATTTTGCAACCCGTTTGCGCCGGCGGCGGTTGTCGGTGCAGGTCTTGGTTGTCGTCCTCGTCGCTCCGGCCTTCGGCTACGCCGGGGCGGCGCGGCAGAGCAGCGACTTGCCCGATTTCGAACGGCGAATGTATGCCTTCGAGGCCTTCGATGAGAACGGCGAGACGTACGCTCATCCGTGGCTCGGTGGTTTCAATATTCCACGGCCTCACCTCGTCGACATCGATGCCGACGGCGACCTCGATCTGTTCGTCCAGGAGTACGCCGGCGAGATCATGTTCTTCGAGCAGGTTGGTACCCCCAACGAGCCAGACTACGTGTGGCGCACGAACAACTACCAAGACCTGGATGTCGGCGAGTGGTACCACTTTGCCGACGTCGATCGTGACGGCGACTTCGACCTGCTGGCCGAGCAGCGCTTCAGCCTGATTCGTTTTTGGCGTAACGACGGCGATCCGAGCAACCCGGTTTTCGAGCTGGTTACAGAGTCGCTGCTCGATACCGCCGGCGAGACGATCTTCTCCGACCGCCAGAACATTCCGAAGGTCGGCGACATCGACTGTGACCGTCGGCTCGACCTCATGCTGGGGCGACTCGAGGGCACGATCACGCGCTACGAAGCCAGTGGTATCGACGAGGCGGGGGCGCCCGAGTTTCGCCATGTCACCGACAGATTTCAGGACATCGAGATCATCGGTCAGGTTCTCGGCAACCTGGCCGGCACCAGTCTGCACGGTGCCAACACGATGGCGCTCGAGGACATTGATGGAGATGGAGATCTGGACTGGTTCTGGG
>CBDUXW010000397.1:0-3800 GCA_965371275.1 uncultured bacterium
ACCACGCGCCCGAGGAAGAGGCCGTCGGTCATGGCGCTTTCGATCGCCACCTCTTCGCCCATGCCGACCTCGCCGCGGTGGTACATCACGGCGAGCCGGGCGCTGGCTCCGGTGCCGCCGGGAGAACGATCGAACTGTCGTGAACCGAACACATGGGTGTTGCGGACCGCCGGCGGGTCGGCTGCCGGCGTATCCAGAATCGTGGCGATGTCGATTTCGATGCGCTCGCCGGTAAGCGGATGTCTGATAACAAGCTGCTCGTTGGCCGCCTTCAGCAGAGCCGCGCCGGCATCGATTACGGCCTGAACGGTGCTCGGCCCCATGACGACGCTCATGTGTTCGGCCCAGCTCCAAACAAACGTGTTGCCGCCGTGCGCCACATCGACGATGAGGTCGCCATAGTCAGGCACTTCGAGTGAGGCCCCGATCACGCCGACCCACGCCGGAACGTTACGGAAGGTCACGCCGCGGGCTCGACCGTCCTGCACCGATACACGGGCGACCACCAGCCCCGCGGGCGTGTCGAGCGTCACGCGGGTAATCGGCTCTTCCGCTTCGATGACGCCACTCTCGATCAACGCCGTGGCGACGCCGATGGTGGCGTGGCCGCACATGTCCATGTAGCCGCCGTTGTGCATGTAGAGCACGCCGATGTCAGCCTCGGGGTCGCAGGGGTCGACAAGCACGGCGCCGTACACGCCCTTGTGGCCGCGAGGCTCGCCGAGCAAGCCGGTGCGCAGGTGATCGTACCGGTAGCGGAACGCCCGGCGCCGCTCGCGCATGGAATCGCCGGATATGCCGCCGACGCCGGACACGACGATACGTGTGGGTTGCCCCTCGGTGTGGGTGTCGACGGTGGAGATGGTGGCGAAGCCGGACATCCGGGTAGCTTATGCGATCCGGCGTCCGGCCCTTCTACTCCGAACGTAACGCCACCAGCGGATCGACACGTGCCGCGCGCCGCGCCGGAATGTAGTTCGCCGTGAACGCGACGCCCAACAGTAGCAGCGCGGCCCCACCGAAGGCGATCGGGTCGACACCGCTGATTCCGTACAGGACGCTCTGCAGCAGGCTGCTGAGCGAAGCAGCTGCCAGCGCGCCAAGTACAATGCCGGCCGCCGCCAGCACCATGCCGCGGCGCACGACGAGCTTCACGACGCCGAGGTAGTCGGCACCGAGGGCAATGCGAATACCGATTTCGCGCACCCGCCGGCTCACCGAGTAGGCAATCACGCCATAGAGGCCGACGGCGGCCAGCAACATGGCGAGTATGCCGAATCCCGCGAGGAGCTTGGCTCCCAGACTCACCGGTAGGAGCGTAATCTCGACAGATTCGCGAACGGTGCTCGGCCGGGCTTGCAGGTCGGGCTCGAAGGCGTCGAGCTCGCGGCGCAGCGCTCCCACGAGCTCCGTCGGATCGCCCGCGGTTCGCGCCACGACGATGGCGCGCGACGAACGCCGCTGGTCGCGCGAAAAATGAACGTAGGGGCGCGGTTCCTCGCCTACGGTACGCACCTTGTGGTCCCGCGCTACACCGACGATCTCGAATTCGTCGCCGTCGAAGCCGCCGCTGCGAAAATACTTGCCGAGCACGCTTTCGCCGGGCCAGTAGTTGCGCGCCATGGTCTCGTTGACGATGGCTACGGCCGGCGAGTCCGGCGTATCAGTGACGGCAAAATCGCGACCCTCGAGAATCGGGATCCCCAGGGTCTCGAAGTAGCCCGATCCGACGACTGCCTCGTCGGCGATGTAACCCTCGTCGTCGGGGCCCTCGTGCACCCCCGGGATGTAGATACCGGTTATGCCGATGCTGGCGCTCAGCGGCAGACGCTGCGCGAGAGCCGCCGACGCCACACCCGGCATCGCTCGTACTCTCTCCAGGTACTGCTTCTGAAACACGTCGGCGCGCTCGTCGTCGAGTCCGAGCATGTCGAGCTGCATCTCCTGCATCGCCGTTCGATCGACGTCGAAGCCCAGGTCGATTTCCTGCGCCGCCTGCAGGCTGCGCACCAGGAGCGCCGCCGCCACCAGCAAGAGGAGCGATACGGCAATCTGCGACACCACGAGCACGTCGCTCATCCCGACGCGCCGGCCCCTGCCACGGCGAATTGTCTGGCCGTCCTTCAACGCCGGCACCAGTTGCGGGCGCGAGGCGCGTAGCGCCGGCACCAACCCGAACGCCAGGCCCGTCCCCAGCGACGCCAGCATGGCGAACGCCATTACCCGCCCGTCGACACCGAAGTCGAAGGTCACCGAGAGTTGCGAGATGACGTCGAGGCTGAGGATGAAATTGCTGGCCCACACCGACAACAGCAGGCCCAACGCGCCGCCGCAGATCGCGAGCAACAAGCTCTCGGTAAGCAACTGGCTGATCAACCGGCCGCGGCTGGCGCCCAACGCCAGTCGAACTGCGATCTCGCGGCGCCGCGACGAAGCCCGCGCCAGCAACATGTTGGCGACGTTGGCGCAGGCGATCAACAGCACCAGGCCGACGACACCCAGCAATAGCCCGGCGACCGGGGTAAGTGTCGAATCGATAAGCGGATGGAAGCGCACGCTCGAGGAAGGCATCAGCGATGCACCGCGGTTTTCGTTGCTATCCGGGTAGGTCTCCTCCAGGCGCGCCATGATCGCCGAGGCGTTGGCCTGGGCCTGCTCGATCGTCGCCTCCGCCGCTAGGCGACCTTTCACGAACAGCCAGCGCTGGCCACGATGCTCCAGCCGCGTCAGGCCTTCAACCGACCCGTCCGTGAAGTCGTTGATACCCATCGGCGACAGGCTGTCGCTCATCATCAGCGGCAGCCAGAGGTCGGGGGTTACCGCCGGGAGCATTCCAGTGAACGAGCGCGGCGCCACCCCGACTACGGTGAACGGCAGCGTGTTGATGCGCACGTCCTTGCCGATGATGTCCGGATCGGCGCCAAAGTGGGTCGCCCAAAAAGCGTGCCCCAGAACCACCACGGGGTGCGTGCCCGCGGTGACGCCCTCCTCGGCCGCGAAGCCGCGACCCAGGATCGGCTCAACGCCCATCACGTCGAAAAACTCCGCCGACACGACTTCCGTGAAGACGGTGCGCGGCGCCGCATCGTCGCTGCGCAGGCTGGCCACCGCCATCGCATGCGCCGTGACGCCGGAGAAAACATCGTTGTTGTCGCGCATGTCGGCGAAGTCCGGGTACGACATCACCGACTGCGGAAAATTCTCGTTGCCCGTGGAGCTGAAGATCTCGACCAGCTCTCCCGGACGATCGACCGGCAGCGGGCGCAACAACACCGAATTGACGATGGTGAAGATCGTCGTGTTCACGCCGATGCCCAGCGCCAGCGACAGCAAGGCGACGATCGTGAATGCCGGGCTCTTGATAAGCGTGCGAACGGCGAAGCGGAGATTGTTCATGGCGAAGCCTATTCGTAGGATAGTGCGATCATCGAGTCGACCCGTGACGGCGCCTTCGCGCCGGCGTTACCGTGAGCAGAGCAGTGGCGCCGCCGCCTGCTGTGAGCAGCGCTACATACAAAACGGCTCGGGCCGCCCCCTTGTTCCCGAAAAAGGCGAAAATCGCCCTGTTGACAACCGGAGGAACCAATGAGCGAGAACCGACTTTCGACTACCGGTATCACGGTGGCCCTGGCGGCTGCCGCGTGGATGAGCGCCGCCACGCACACGCCGGCGCTGAGCGCCGAAGCCCTACAGCAGCAGCCCGCCGGCTACCAGCAGATCCTGCCGCGCGGCCAAATCGCCTCGATCGACGACCCCATGTACGTCAGCGCCGATGAAGCCGATATCCGCGACGAGGCCTG
>CBDUXW010000398.1:0-3750 GCA_965371275.1 uncultured bacterium
GCTGTTCCTGACCCGCTGCCTGGCGATCTTCCTGCTGGTCGCTGCGTTTACCCGCCCGTTCTTCGATCGAGCCGGCATCGCGTCGACGCTGTCGTCGACGTCGCGTGAAGTCGTGATCCTCATCGACAACAGCTACAGCATGACCTACGGCGACCGATGGGAGCGCGCCCTCGCCGAAGCTCGCCGCACGATCAACGGCCTGGGCGCCTCGGATCGGGCATCGCTGGTGGTGTTTTCCAATGCCGCTCAGCTCGCCGTACGCTCGACACCCGAAACCTCGGTGTTGCACGGGGCGCTCGAGGCGCTGAGCATCAGTCAACGGCCGACGCGCTACGCCCCGGCGTTCGGGATTGCGCAACAGCTTCTCGCCGAATCCGATCTGCCGGCACGTGAGGTCGTCCTCATCACCGACTATCAGAAAAGCGGCTGGGATACCGAGCAGGCCATCCGCCTTCCGGAAGGGACCAACCTTGTCGGCGTCGACGTCGCCGCGACGGCCAGCAGCAACCTGTCGGTGGCGACGCTGCTCCTGCAGCGCGAGGTAACCGACGCCGGCGAGCAGTTCCTGGTCATCGCCCGACTCACCAATCAGGGAGAGGCGGCCTTCGACAACATCGAGGTGGCGCTCGAGATCGAAGGCGAGCGCGCCGACGTGCGTAGCGTCAGCTTGCCGGCAAACTCGGCGGCAAACGTCCAGTTTCGCGCCCAACCGGTGGGCACGTCGCCTATCCGGGGCACCGTTGTCGCCGGCGACGACGCTCTGTCCGGCGACAACCGGTTTCACTTCATGATCAACCCGGGCGAGACCCTGTCGGTCCTGCTGCTGGAGAACAGCGGAGCTCACGACACCGACAGCTTCTTCTTCGAGCACGCCTTGTCGGTGAGCACACGCCCCGCTTTCGACGTGCGCCGCAAACCTGTGAGCCAGTTCGCCTCCGAAGATCTCGACGGCGTCTCCCTCGTCGTCCTCAACGACACGGCCTTCCCTGCCGGCGCGATGGGCGCGGAGCTACGGACGTACGTCGAGAACGGCGGCGGACTTCTGGTGGCGCTCGGCGAATTGGTTCGCCCGGGCGACTGGCAGAACGCGAACGCCGTCGCTCTCGTACCGACCTTCACCGGCAACGAAGGTAACCCCGTCGACCGCAGCGCCGACTCCGGCGGAGCGATGGCCAGCTACGATCGCACCCACCCCGTCTTCGAGGTTTTCCGCGTACCTCGGAGTGGCGACTTCACAGCCGCCAGCTTTTACCGCTACTGGCCCTTGGAAGCAGGTGTGGATGATCTCGTGCTCGCCGGCTTCGACGACGGTTCGCCCGCCGTCGTGGCCCGCAACGTCGGCGCCGGCCGCGTGATCGTTTGGCCGACCAGCCTCGACACGTACTGGAACGACCTGGTGACCCAGCCGGTGTTCGTCCCGTTCATCCACAGCGCCGCACAGTACGCCGCGGGTTACGGCGAGGCGCGCGCCTGGCAGACGGTCGGCGGAACGGTGCGGCTCGCGACCGTGAACGACGCGGCGATTCCTACGGGCACCAGGGTCACCCTGACGTCGCCATCCGGATCTCGCCGTGAGCTCGTGTCGGGCGCCGAAGACAGCACGGCGCTGGACGCGACGGCGGCGACCGGGCTCGTCGACGTCGACCAGCCCGGCTTCTACGAGCTGGCGTGGATCGACGACGCTACCGGCCGCAGCAGCACCCTCGCCGCCAATCTGGACCGCAGTGAATCGGACCTGTCGAAAATCGATACCGAGGAGTTGTCGGCGGCGGTGAGCTCGCGCGGCGCGGCCGGCGGCGACCTGCAGCGCGCCGGGCTGATCACCGCTGAAGATCGCGAAGCCCGCCAATCCTTCTGGTGGTATCTGCTCATGTTGCTCTTCGTTGCCTTGGCGCTCGAGACAGCGCTCTCGAACCGCCTATCCCCCGCTTCGGCAACCCATGCGGCGTAGCAAGGAGTTTCGCACCACCCTGTTAACATGGTTCTCTTGTCATCCTTCGCGTCCCCGAGGGAGTTGAAATCGTGAACACATTCGAGCGCATGGATCACCAGCGGCTCACCAAGGCCGTTCGAAAAGTCCGCAATCGGTGGAAACTGGGCGTGGCGCTGCGCGGCACGGCGATTGTCCTGCTCGCCGGGTTCCTCGCGCTGCTGGCGTTGGCCTGGGGCCTCGACTTCTTCCGCTACCGCCCGTGGGCCATGTTCGCCTTCAGCGCCGTGACCTATGGCGGGCTCTTGTGGCTCGTTCTGCGTTTCCTCGTGTTCCCGCTGGCCCACCGGGTCCCCGACGATCGCATCGCCCTGTACATCGGGGAGCATCAACGAGAGCTGCAGGCGGAATTGGTGAGCGCCGTGGAGATGTCGGACGTCGACAATCTCGTTGACGACGGCAGCATCTCGAAGGATTTCGCCCGCGAGGTGGTGAGCACAGCCGTTCACAACCTGCACAAGGTCGACTTCGGTCGCGGCGTCGAGCGCCACAAGCTGCGCCGTTTCTCGTCGCTGCTGGCGGCGGCGGGAACCTTCGTGCTCGTGACCGCCATCATGAGTCCGGCATTCTTGCGCACCGGCGCTCCGTTACTCTTCATGCCGTGGGCACGCTCGGCATTCGCCAATCCCTATGCCATCGACGTCGGCCCGGGTGACATACAGATCGCCCGTGGCGCCGACCAGTTGATCCAGGCATTGCTCATCGGTTTCGATTCCGACCGCGTCGAAGTGACGCTCAAGTCTGACGGTGGCGACTGGGAACGCTGGCCGATGACGATCGAAGAGGAGTCTGCGCAGTACGTTTTTCTCGCCTTCGACCTCTCCAGCGATACGGAATACTTCGTCGAGTCGGCCGGCGTCCGCTCGTCGATCTACACCATTGAGGTCGTGGACCTCCCGTACGTCGACACGCTGGCGCTCGAATACCACTTCCCTGCGTACAGCGGCCTGGCGCCCGTGACCATCGAAGACGGCGGCGACATCGCGGTACTTCGCGGCACCCGTGTGAACGTCGTCGTCACCCCCACGGTCGAGGTGCCCGCCGGACGGCTGGTGCTCGATCTCGATTCCGAGGATCCCGACGTCGACGCGGAGCCGGTAGTCGTTGACCTGACGACCGCAGCGGACGGCACTTTCACGGGCACTTTCGACGTGGAGCGTGACGGCTACTACCGGGTCGAGTTGCGAGGCTTCAGCGGCGCCATGAGCGGCGCCTCTCCCGACTACTTCATCGAGGCGCTCACCGATCAGCCGCCGGCCGTGTCGTTCGACACGCCCGGCCGAGATACCCAGGCAAGCCCGCTCGACGAAGCCTACGTCGAGATCATTGCCGACGATGACTACGGCGTCACTCGGCTCGAGTTGATCTACGCGATCAACGGCGGCGAAGAACAATCGGTTTCCCTGTTCGCGGCGCCTAACGGCGCCGAAGGAAGCCGGGATTTGAGCGCCGGCTACACTTTCTATCTCGAAGAAGAGGAGCTCGTACCCGGCGACTTCGTGTCGTACTACGCCCGTGCGTACGACAACCAGGAGGCCGGCGAACCGCAGGCTACGACCACCGATATCTATTTCATGGAGATACGGCCGTTCGACCGCACCTTCCGCCAGGCACAGCAAGGCGGTGGTGGCGGCGGCGGTGGCGGCCAACAGCAGGACACTGCTTTCGCCCAGCGCCAGCGCCAGATCGTTGCCGCGACATTCCGCCTGGTGCGCGACAAGGACGAACCGGTTGAGTGCCGACCGCCGCGCGAGCCGGCG
>CBDUXW010000399.1:0-3747 GCA_965371275.1 uncultured bacterium
GGTATCGGCGTGGAGGGTATGGGCGAGCGGCTCGGCGTGGGCCGACGCCGGCGCGTTTCTACGGGCTCCGCCGGCGCGGAACCCCGACGGGGAAATGTCTTGGTGACGCGACTCGGCTTGGAGTTGCGGAATTCCGTCCGGTCGCTGCGCCGCAGCCCCGGTTTCACGTCGGCGGTGGTGCTGACGCTGGCATTGGGGATTGGTGCAAACAGCCTGATCTTCGGCGTCGTCAACGGCGTGTTGCTACGGCCGCTACCGTATCCCGAGCCGGATCGGCTGGTGCGCGTGTACCACATCGCACCAGGCCTGAACATGGGCAACCTCGACGTAGCGACCGCCGATCTCGGGATGGCGGACGCCACGTATTTCTACCTGCGCGATGCCGCCGTGTTCGAAGACATCGCGCTGTACGACGAGTTTGCCGTCAACCTGAGCGGTACGGACGCTCCCGAGAGATCGTCTTCGTCGCGGATCTCGCACTCGCTGTTCGCCGTGTTGGGCGTCCCGCCGGCCCTGGGGCGGACCTTCAACGAGGCCGACGAGCGGCGCGGCGCCGAGCCCGTGGTGATCCTCAGCGATGGGTTGTGGTGGCGCCAGTTCGGCGGCCGCACGGACATCGTCGGGGAGCTGTTGGTGATCGACGACGTAGCCCACGAGATCGTCGGCGTCATGCCGTCCGAGCTCCGTTTTCCCCGGAGTGCGACCGCCCTGTGGACGCCGCGCACCTTGGACCCGACCGACAGCAAGCTCGACCGGTTAGGAATCAGCTCGGTGGCCAGGATGCCGGAGGGCAGGCCGGCCGTCGATGTTGCGGCCGAGGCTAATCGGCGCCTCGAAAACCTCGACGAAATCTTTCCGCCGGGACAGGGCTCCGTGGTGTTCAAGGAAGCCGGGTTCGCAACGGTGGTGAAGGACCTGCGCGAACAGTTTGTCGGCGACGTCCGGCAAGCGTTATGGGTTCTCATGGGGACAGTCGGCTTCGTGTTGCTGATCGCCTGCGCCAACATCGCCAACCTGTTTCTGGTGCGCGCCGACGGGCGCGAAAACGAGACCGCAATTCGCGCAGCGCTGGGTGCGGGCCGCGGCTCGATCCTCACGGGATCCCTGCTCGAGGGCGCCGGGCTCGGATTGGTTGCCGGGGCTGTGGGTTGGTTGTTGGCGCAGGCGGGCATGTGGGCTCTCCTGCGCCTGGGCCCCCAGAACCTGCCGCGGCTCGACGAGCTGACCATCGACGCGCGGGTGTTGGGCTTCACGCTGGCGCTGTCGCTGCTCGCCGGGCTGTCGTTCGGTTCGATTCCGACGGTGCGGCACGGCAGCCGGCGGCTGGCGGCGGCGCTCAAGGAAGGTGGCCGCGGCTCGACGGCGTCGCGCTCGCGGCACCGCGCGCGCAGCGTGTTGGTAGTCTCACAGGTGGCCCTTGCCTTGGTACTTCTGGTGGGCTCGGGGCTCATGTTGCGCAGCTTCAGCTTGCTGTCGGGCATCGATCCGGGGTTCGAGGCGGGCGGCGTTGTCAAGTTCGACGTTGCGTTGAGCGCCACCAGCTATCCTGGTGATGCGGCCCCGGCGGCCTTTTTGCAGCGGGTCCTCGATGACCTCAGGGGGCTCCCCGGCGTGGAATCTGTCGGTGGCATCAACGCGTTGCCGCTCGACGGGGGTAGCTCGGGCGGTGGCGTTCTGGTCGAGGACCATCCCGAGGATCCCGGCGACATGCCCAAGTTACATCTGTTCAAGTACGCCACCCCCGGCTACTTCGAGACGCTGCGAATTCCGCTGATTGCCGGGCGTACGTTCGAGCGCGCCGACCACGAGCAGCGATCCGGGGCGGTGATCGTCAACGAAGCGTTTGCCCGCCGCTATTGGCCCGACGGCGACGCGGTGGGGAAGAGCTTGCAGCCGCGCTGGTCGGGAAGGCCGGACACGGCGCACTGGCAGACGATCGTCGGCGTCGTGGGCGGGGTGCACGACCTACGCCTGGAAGACGAGCCGCCGGAGATCATCTACTACCCGCTGCTTGGCAACCACCCGGGCTTCGGAACTTGGGAAGTGCGGAACCTGAGTTTCGTGGTGCGGGCGCCGGGCGACGTGAGCCTGCTGGCCGAGCCCATCCGCCGCATTGTGCGCGACCTCGATCCCGGCTTGCCGATCGCCAACATGATTGCGGTGGAGCAGCTCGTGTCCGACGCCCGAGCTCAAACCGCCTTCACCATGACGTTGCTGGTCACAGGCGCGGTCGGCGCGCTGCTGATCGGCGCGGTGGGCATTTATGGCGTGATTTCCTACATCGTCAGCCGGCAGACCCGCGAAATCGGTGTACGCCTGGCCCTCGGCGCACGTCCGCAGGAGATCAGTCTGATGGTGGTGCGCCGGACTCTGTTCACGGTGCTCGTCGGCATCGTTGCGGGGTTGGTGGGTGCTGTCGCGCTCACCCGGTTCATGCGGGCGTTGCTGTTCGGGGTTAGCCCGCTCGACCCGGTCACCTTCGCCGCGGTCGTCGTCATGCTTACGGTCGTCGCCGTGCTGGCGAGCTGGCTGCCGGCGCGGCGCGCGGCGAGCATCGACCCGCTCGCCGCGTTGCGCGGCGAGTAGACCGGCGACGCTGCTGTGGAACGGTTTCGGAAGAGAGACAAGCTGTGGCTGTTGGGGCTACCCGTTTATCTGCTGCTTCTGATCCTGCGGCACGAAGGTAGCCATGCATTGAGCGCCGTCTTCTACGAGGGTGCTGAGCTGACGGCGTTCGAGTTGTTGCCCGGCATTTCCGATCGGGGCGCCCTCGTCCGACCACACATCAGGGTGAGCGGGGCGACCTCGTGGGTGACCGCGTTCGCCCCATATCTCGCCGACGTTGTCACGTTCGCCATCTTCTTTCCGGTCTGCCTCCTAGTTGCGAGGCTACCGAAGTGGCTATGGCTGAATCTGGCTGTAATCGGCGTGTTGTCGCCGTTTCTCAACTCGTTGTCGAACTACGTGGTCGGCTTGTCTCGGCATCAAAGCGACGTCGGAAGACTCTTTGAAGCCTTGTCACCAGTTTCGGTGCACGCCTATTTTGTCGTGACACTGGCCGTCTACGCGTACGGATTACTCCTCTTGTGGCGGCAGGCACTGGCAACGTGAGCCAATTCTCGCCGGTCGTCTGGACGACTCGCTCGGTCGCACGTGCCCGCCGGCACCGTCTTGCATTTTATTACGGCCACCGTTATATTACGACAATCGTAATATACGGAAGGACAGATAATGCCGACCCAGGAAGGGAAGAAGGTCGCCGCGCCGCTGACACCCGCCGCGTTGCACATCCTGCTGGCGCTGGCCGACGGCCCGCGCCACGGCTACGCGATCATGAACGCCGTCGAGGAAAGCGCCGGCGACCAGCTCAGCGTCGGTCCGGGTACGATCTACGGCTGCATTTTACGGATGGAGGAAGAGGGCTTCGTGCAAGAGGCGCCCGCTGGCGACGAAGCAGCCGGCCGCGGCCGGCCGCGCCGCTGCTGGCGCATGACCGATGAGGGGCGCGACGCCCTCGCCGCCGAGGCCGAGCGGCTGGCGCGGATGGCCAAGCTGGTGCAATCGAAGCTGGTCCCCCAAGGATCGAGCGGATGAGCCCACGACGCCCCTACCCGTTTTCGTCGATTGCGTATCGCCTCGCACTGTTGCTATATCCGAGGTCGTTTCGGGCCCGCTTTCACGACGACCTGATCGACGACTTCCGCGCCATCCGGGCACCCCGTCCCGGTGAGGGTGGCTGGGAAGCGG
>CBDUXW010000400.1:0-3738 GCA_965371275.1 uncultured bacterium
GGTCCTGCTCGATCCCGACTCATGGATCCTGATGGACGCCGATTTCAGGCGCCGCGAACGCAACTAACGGCCGGTCCACGGCGCACGGCGCCGCGGGCGACAACAGAACGGGCAACGAGACCTGAGGACCATGCAGCTACCGGCCCACGACTTCCTCGATGCCGCCGGCATCGCCTTCGAGAAACGCCGGTTCCCGGCCGACACGGAAAAAGGTGCCGCCAACGTTGCCCGCGCGCTCGGCTTCGAGGAGAGGCAGATGGTCAAGACGCTGATCTTCGAATCGGGCGAAGGGGAGCGCGTTTTGGTGCTGGTGGGCGGCGACCAGAACGCCATCTCCGGCCATCTCAAGAAGGCCATCGGCAACCGCAACATCCGTATGTGCCCGCTCGACGGCGTCAAGGAAACGACCGGCTACGAGGTTGGTTCGGTGCCGCCGTTTCATTGGCAGCCGGAAGGCTTCCGGTCGTTCGTCGACGCAGCGCTGCTGGAGTTCGACCGACTCGGCGTCGGCGCGGGCGTGTGGGGCCACGAGATCATCTTGAGCTCCGACGATCTGGTCAGGGCTTGCAACGGGATCGTGGTGAACCTCACGGACCGCGACCGGGCGGTTTCGTGATGCCGCACGAGATCGTCGAGACAGCCTGAGGGCCCGTCTGCGAACCGACGGAGCTTCAGCGCTCCGAGCCAGCCACCGCTTCCGGCCGTGCCGGTCCGCGCAACACCGTACCAGGTCGTGCGCCGGTCATCGCTGCATCGCGAATGATGGGCACTCCGTTCACGAGAACGTGGATCACCCCCACCGAATACTGGTGTGGATCGGTGTAGGTGGCGCGATCGATAATGGTGTCGGCGTCGAAGATCGTGATGTCGGCGTACATGCCCTCGGCGATACGGCCGCGCTCATGCTGGCCGATCTGGTCGGCGGACAACGACGTCATCTTGCGGACGGCTTCCTCGAGCGTGATGATGCCGCGCTCGCGAACGTAGCGGCCGAGGATGCGCGGGAAGGTGCCGTAGCTGCGTGGGTGCGGAAAGCCGACGCCGTAGCTGATGTTGTCGCCGTCGGTGTCGAACATCGAGTAGGGGTGCCGCATGATGCGCTCGACGTCTTCCTCGACCATGGCGTGGTAGATGGCCGAGAAGCCGCCCTGTAGCTGGATCTCGATGACCAGCCGGATGCCGCTTTCGACGGTGATCGGCAGGCCGCGGTCGCGCGCCAGGTCGGCGAGCGTCTTGCCGTTGTACTCGGGCAGCGAGCGGATCGTCCGAAACTGCACGCGAGCGATGTCGTTGCCGCCGCGCTGCCGCGTGAAGATGGTGAACATCTCCTCTTCGATGCGCGCCCGCTGTTGCGGATCGGCGATGCGCGCCGCGAAGTCGTCACGGCTGCCGGCCAACACCCACTGCGGAAACAGAACGGCCGAGCTCGTGCTCGAGGCGGTGTAGGGATACTGATCGAGGGTAACGTCGAGCCCATCGTTGCGCGCCGAGTCGATCATCTCGAGAGACAGCTCGCTCCACCCCCACTGCGTCTCACCGACCGCCTTGTGGTGCTGGATCTGCACCGGAAGGCCGCCCTCCCGGCCGATGCGGATACTTTCTTCGACCGCGTCGAGCAGGCCCGTGGACTCGTCGCGCATGTGGGTAACGTAGATGCCGCCGTAACGCGCCGCGACCTTGGCAAGCTCGATGACTTCTTCAGTTTCGGCGAAGTTGGCGGGCACGTAGAGCAACCCCGTCGACAACCCGAGCGCTCCTTCCCGCATGGTTTGTTCGACGAGGGCGCGCATCTCGTCGAGCTCGGCCTCGGTGGGGGCGCGGTTTTCGTTGCCGAGAACCCGTCGGCGTGTCCACGTGTGCCCGGCGAAGAAGCCCACATTGGGAGCGACGTGGAGCCCATCGAGGTATTCGCCGAACGGCCACGGCTGATCGCCCGAGTGCAGGCTGGCGAGGATCGTCGTGATTCCCTGGCGCGTGAAGTTTTCGGCCAACGGGTAACGGTGAATCGACGTCTGAATGTGCGCGTGGTTGTCGATGAAACCGGGCGCCACGATCAGACCCTCGGCGTCGATCACCTCGGCGGTCTCCGGGTCCAATCGGCCGGGAGGTTCGACCGCGACAATCCGGTCGCCGCGAATCGCCAGATCAGCGGCGAAACGCTCGGCGCCGCTGCCGTCGACGACGGTACCGTTGAGGATCAGCAGCTCATACGGTAGCGAGTCCGTGCCGGTTCCGGTGGGCTCGCCGATATCCCGTACGCAGGCGGCCGGAACAATCAGCAACGCGAGCGTCAGACAAAGGCCGATCCTCTGCGGTCGTCGTGCCGGCGGATACATGCCTAATCTTCGCGGCTGACGATCTCGATGAGGTGATATCCGAAGGAGGTCTGTACCGGCCCGTGTACCTCGCCGACGTTCTCTTTCCAGATCACCGCGTCGAACTCGGGGACCATCTGTCCGGGCCCGAAGGTGCCGAGGTCGCCGCCCTGGGCGCTCGACGGGCAACTCGAATGCTGGCGGGCCATCTCGCCGAAATCGGCGCCGCCTTCGATCCGTGTTTTCAGATCGTTGGCCTGGTCTTCGGTGGATATGAGGATATGTCGCGCGTTGGCCGAAGGCATGCAGCGTCTCCCAGTGTGTACGTGTCATCCACGGTGTCGATGATGTGCCCTTACCTAATCACCTCGGCGAGCAAGACGCGACCTCGGCACACGGCGCCGCCCGGGCCTCGGTTTCGCTTCACCCTTCATTGTCCGACAATGGCCGCTCGAAGGTAGTGGCCCGCCAGGAGCAACTCATGAGCACCGACACGAAATCCGACAAGCCGACGATCCGTGGCCGCGAGGACGGGCCCCTGGTGGTGGAGGGGTTGGAGAACCTCAAGGACGCCAAGGGCCAGGACATCGCCGCCGCGGGAGCAAAGAACAACATCGCGCTGTGCCGCTGCGGCCATTCCAACAAAAAGCCGTTTTGCGACGGCACGCACAATAAGACCGACTTTCGTTCCGCCAAGCTCACCGATGGCGAGTGGGACTTCCGCGCCGACTACGAAGGCGACGCGGTCACGGTGCACGACAATCGCGGCACTTGTGGGCACACCGGGTATTGCACGGACCAACTACCGGAAGTGTTCAAGATGGGCGTGGAACCGTGGATCGACGCCGATGGGGCTTCCGGAGAGCGTGTTGCCGAACAAACGCGACGCTGTCCGTCGGGCGCCCTCAGCCACTCGGTCGACGGGATCGAGCACCGCGACGAGGAGCGGCCTCCGACTATCCAGGTGACCCCGGCGGGTCCGTATTTCGTTACCGGTGGTATCGAGCTGCTGGCTACGGAACGCGGCGCCGGAGCTTCGCTGGAGCATTACGTTCTGTGCCGTTGCGGGCGATCGAAGAACAAGCCGTTTTGCGACGGCACCCATTGGTACGTCGATTTCACCGATCCGGGACTCGACACGACGGCGGACGACGCCGAGCCCGAGGCGCACGGGGAAGCACGAACCGTTTGGTACAAGGTCGCCGGACTCGACGAGCTTCCCGAGGGAAGGGTGAAAACGGTGAGCGCCGGCGCCCAGTCGGTGGCGCTGGCGCACTTCGAAGGGGCCCACACCGCCTTCGACAACCGTTGCCCGCACCAGGGAGGGCCGCTGGGTGAAGGGTCGATCGAGAACGGTTGGCTGCGCTGCCCGTGGCACGGCTGGGACTTCAACCCGGCTACCGGCGAAGGAAAGCAGGAAGGG
>CBDUXW010000401.1:0-3708 GCA_965371275.1 uncultured bacterium
GGTGAGGTTGCTACTGCCGGGGTCGTCGCCGACGTTGCGGTCGAGAACCCCGCTGGTGATGAACGATTTCAGCCGGAAGCGATCGGTGAGCTTGAGGGCTTCGAGGCCCAACAGATGGCCGGCCTGGGAAACTTGATTGAAGTTGAAGTCCTGGCTCGTGTTGCTCCACGCAATCTCCTCGTTCTTCCGGCGGAGTTGTCGCTGGAAGTCGATGCCCCAGGTCTGCGACCCGGCGGCGAACCGAAGTATCTTCCACGGAATGGCGATCTCCGCCTCCCAGCCGCGCTCGGTGATCCGTGCCGCTGCAAGCCACTCCTCGTCCCACTCCGAGTTGACGTCGCGCTCGTTCTGCAACAACTGGTCGAGCTTCGTGCCCAGCGCGTTGACGCGAAAGATGAACGCATTTTGATGATCGTGAAAGGTATCCAGAATCACCGCAATAGAGTCGTCACTTTGCATCCGGGAGTCGCGCCGCTGGTCGGTGGCGACGATCCGCTCGGGCTCGCGGTCGTACAGCACGAAGCCGATGTAGAGGAAGCGCTCGTTGTAAACGATGCGGGCCTCGGTTTTCTCCGACGCCGGGCCTCCCGACACGGGCTCTCGTTGCCGGAAATCGCTGATTTCCATCGCCAGACGCCACGCTTCTTCGTCCAAGCGGCCATCGATGTCGAGCTCCTCGTCGACGCGCACGGCGCGGATTGTCTTGCCGTCGTCGCCGGTACCCTTGCCGTCCTGCGCGACTGCCCCCGCCGTTGTCGCCACCGCGAGGCTGGCCGACAGAGCCAGCAGCCACGCAGCCGCAACCGGCCAGTAGGGGTGTTTCCGGCGAGCCCTCGCCATTATCAGTGCTCCTCGGGCGCGATGCCCGGGTCATCTCGCTCCGCAAGCGTACGAACTTCGGGCGCCGGCTGATCTCGGGGGAGGATGTGATCGCTCAAAGACAGCCGGTGCTTGAAGGGCGCTGCTAGGCGGCGTGGAAGAAGTCGTGGAAGCGCTCGGCCATCGTCTTCGACGTCATGCCCGTTTGGGAGGCTGGTTCGTGATGCGGCCGCGTGAGAATGTCGGTGATCCATGCATCGCGGGCCCACGGATACACAGCCAACGTGTCTTCGACCGGCGCAGCCGGCAGCCGCACGATGAGCGACTTACACGCCGCCCGGGCGCTGAAGTAGCGGACCGTCTCGCCGAGGAGCATGCGGTCGCCGAAACTCGAGTAGGGGCCGACCACGGCGTGTCGTGCCACGAGCACGTCGTTGCGCCGACGTTCCAGCCGGACCTCGCCGTCGAGAAGAATGTACAGATCGTCGACGTCCTGTCCTTGCGGGAAGAAAACATGGCCGCTCGAGACAAGCTGTGATGTACCGGCCGCGGAGATTGCTTCCAGGTCGTGCCGCGTCAACCACGACAGATGCCGGAATGTGGCGACGAAAATCGGGTTGACGCCACCCAGTTCCGTGGGAGCAAGCGCCGAAGTTGTGTGTCGATCGGCGGAGCAATCGTCGCTGCCAAACATTCTCAGGCCTCCAAAGGCGATTGTGGTGCGTTGCCTTTAGTCTCTGTTTTGCCGCGACAGACGGTGACGGTCGCGAAGAGGCGCCGGCGAGTGTACGCCCGGGCACAGGGTGCAGCGCCGACCGGCCGTGCGACGGCGTGAATTCGCCGCCGTGGCTCACGGGCCGCTCGAGCATCGCGACGGGCATCGTTGTGACCGCGGCGGCATGTGCTACGGTGGCGATCTTCCGGGAGGACCCGTACCTAGCGGGATGAACGTATCGGGGGCCATGAGAAGGCAACGGACGATACGCACGACGACGACGCGCCGCCCGGCGTGGGTTTTTCGGGTCGGGTTCGCCGCACTCCTGATATCGCTGTTGGTCGGTGGAGCGAATGTGTCGGCCGCTATCCAGAACGCGCGGGAGGCGGCGCGGTTAACCGCAGTGGGCACCCGGCTGATCGAGGAGGAGCGGCTCCGCGAGGCCGTTCAGGAGCTCGATAACGCCATCCAGGCCGACGCCGAGCACTGGGAGGCCTTCTATCAAAAGGGCAGGGCGCTCGGTCTTCTCGAACGCTATCTGGAGGCCCGCGATGCCCTGCTGATCGCCGCCGAGCTCAATCCGGGCCACGCGCACACCCACTACCTGGCGTGGCTCGCCGCCGCCCGGATCGGCGATTACGAGAACGCGTGGGATCAGGCCATTCGCGCTTCCTTGGCGGGCATGGACATGAACGACAAGTTCATGGATATGTTCTACGAGTCGGAGCCGCCGGTGGATTTCGCGCAGCGGGTGCGCGCACCCAAGATCTACGTCGCCGAGATCGACACCGGCGAGGTCTTCGCGCGTGCCGAGCAGCCGTTCAATCGCAATCCGATGTCGGGCGGGGACCCGACGCTGAGCGGCCGATCCTCCGACGTGATGGGCGTCGACCGGGTCATGGAGCGCCAGCTGGAGCTAACGCGGGTCCAACGATTGATGCGCGAGGAACTCTCCGACTCTCCCTACTTCGGTGTTGTTCTGCGCCCCGACGGCGCCAAGTACAGCATGGTGATCGCCGTGGACGCCATCGGCGAGACAGCGCCCGTCGAGCTGGAAACCTACATCCGCCTCCTCGACATCGAGACCGGCGAGACGGCGTACAACCGCAGGGTGATGTTCCGTGACATCACCGCCGAAACGGTGCTGTACGGCGAGATCAAGCGCTTCGCCGCCGAACTGGAGCTATGGCTCGAGAACTCGCGAAACGCGCGCGACTGAGCGCCGCGGCGGACCTTCTCGCCGACTCCAACCGCATCACATCCATGTCTCGTGGACGTGCAGCCACTCGAGACCGTTCGGTGCTTCCGGGTTCGCGCCGAACACGACGGTGCTCAGCCGCAGCGTTTCTTCGCCCTCGTCGTTCTGCCACTCGTGGTACGTGGCGACGAACAAGGAGCCGGCGCGGATCCTGATGGTGGGCTCGCGGATCTCGATTGAAAAGCGCCCGCGATTGCCGTAGCTGTCGCGGAGCGACGCGACCAACGGTGCCCGATCGACCACCGCAGCTTCAGGGGTCACCATCACGAAACCTTCGCCGAGGGCGCTGTCGAGCCGCGCGAAGCTCTCGTCGCTCTCGGGGATGTCCCCGCAAAACCAGCGCACGAAGAATTCGTGCAGCTCCTCGATCTCTTTGATCAGAAGTTCGTCGCGCATCGAACACGATCCTACTAATCGCTGCGCAGCGCCACCAGAGGATCCGTGCGTGCCGCCCGCCAGGCCGGCAGCAGCATGGCGATGAGCCCGATGACGCCGAGAAGCGCTGCCACGCCGGCGAAGGTCGGTACATCGAGCGGACTGACTTCGAAAAGCAAGGAAGCCATCAGGCGACTCATCGCCGCCGCCAGGGCGAGGCCGACGACGACGCCGGCGGCCACCAACAGGCCGCCTTGGCGCAGGATGAGCAACACGACGGCGCGGCGCTCGGCACCGACGGCGATCCGCAGGCCGATTTCCGGTGTCCTCTGATACACGGCCTGCGACACGACGCCGAACACGCCGATAGCGGCGAGGGCGAGCGCGACCACGGAGAAGACGCCGAGAACGATCAAGTTGAAGCGCGGCCGGGCCACCTGATTGGCGACGAGTGCGTTCAGGGGACCGACGGAGAGCACGGGCACAGCGGGATCGACCTCGGCGACGATGTTGCGCACCCCTGCCGCCAGGTTGCCGATGG
>CBDUXW010000402.1:0-3703 GCA_965371275.1 uncultured bacterium
GGTGGTGAGGAGCAGGGGCTGTTGGGCTCACAGGCGTATGTCGCCGAACACTTCGGCTCGGTCGAGGATCCCAAGACCGATTTCTACAAGTTCGGCGGCTATTTCAACATCGACTCGGGTACCGGAAGGGCCCGCGGCGCCAGTGTCTTCGGCCCGCCCGAGGCGTCCGCCATTCTGCGCGCGGCGCTCGGGCCGTTCGAGGAGCTCGGCGTGATGGGAGCGTTGAGCTCGAGTAGCCGGCGGCGCGGTGGATCCGACCACACGTCGTTCAACGAGGCCGGGCTGCCGGGCATCAGCATGAGCCAGGACCCGATCGAGTACGGCAGTCACACGTGGCACACCAATCTGGATACATACGAGCGCGTCGTCGAAGACGATCTGAAGAGCTCGGCGATCGTCATCGCGGCAGCCGTGTATCAGCTCGCCATGCGTGACGAACTGCTGCCCCGCTTCTCGACAGAGGAGATGCCGCAGCGCCCCGACGGGCAGGGTCGCTGACGAGACGGCCGCGGGGGGCCTGCTAGCCTCCGACGGTTTCGATCAGGTCGGTGATCTGCCAGCCATTGTCGAGGTAACGGCGCACGCCGAGCTCCTTGAACTCGAGGTGGTGGTCGGTGGCGCCGGTCCCGACGATCTTGATGCCGGGGCGGATCTGCGCGAGCTTGTCGACAAAGCGGCCGAGGTCGTCGATGGGCATCGCGTAGTCGAGAATGACCACACCGATCTCCTCGTCGGCGCGGAACAACTTCAAAGCCAGCTCCTCGTTTTCCGCCTTGTAGCAAACACAGCCGACCTGCTCGAGAAGCTGGGCGCACAGCGAACGAACCTCACGCACGTCGTCGATCACGAGGGCGCGGTCTTTGAACGGCCACTCGATGGAGCGCGGCCGGTCGATTTCGAGCAATGTCTCGATGAGTGGGTCGCTTTTCAGCGACGCTGAAGCTGCGGGCAACACCACCAGAATGCCGCCGTCCGGCCAGGTCTTCGACCGCAGAAACCAGGAAACCGGCTCTCGCGCGGCGGGCGACAGCTCGACCCAGCGCTTGTTGGAATCGACCAGGTGCGTGATCGCCGACTCCCCGAACAAGTCCTCCAGCCGCATCGCTTCGGCGCCGGCGGTGGTTGCGCCGAGCATCTCCCGCGCCTTGCAGTTGGTGTTGAGGATCCCGCCGATGCTGTTCACTTCGATGACGCCGAAGAGCGCGATCTGCCCGGTGTGCTTGGTTGCTCCGGCCGCGTTCACGGCAGTGACCATGTCGGCGAGCTCGAACGGCTTTTCGATGAAGCGGAACACGCCGGAATGCTTGGCGTCGCGTTGCAGGTCGGTGGATGGGAAGCCCGTGATCACGATCGCGTGCAACGACGGATCCACGGCGCGCAGGACGTTCGAGACGCGCAAGCCATGGATATGGTCGTGCAGCATCCAATCGGTGATCAGCACGTGTGGGCGGAAGCGAACACCGTAGTCGATGGCAACGCGGCCGGTATCGACGGTGCTTACGTCGAACCCTTGCTCGGCGAGGCTCGATCGCAGGTAGTCACGGTAGCGTTCCTCATCATCGGCGATGAGCACTCTCATTCGGACGGGCTCACGTTCAGCGGCAACTCGACGGTGACCATAGTTCCCTCAGACGGACTGCTCGTCACGTCCAGAGTGCCCTGATGACTCGTAATAATAGCGTGCGCGAGGCTGAGGCCAAGTCCGGTGCCGCCCCTCTGTCGCCGGGTCGTGAAGAAGGGGTCGAACACGTTCTCGATGTCCTCGTCGGGAATACCGTGGCCGTCGTCCTGCACAGTGATTCGCAGCCGCCGATTCTCATCGTCGGCTCGCGCGGCGATGGTGATGTTGCGACTTTCCGCCTCGACGGCGTTGTTCAGCAAGCTCAGCAGCGCCTGCTCGACGTCCCTGCGGTTGGCCGGCAATGGCGGTAGCCCTTCCGCGGGCTCGAAACGCCACGCGACATCCGTGCCGGCGGCACCTTTTTGGGCTTGCGCGATGGTCGCCCCGATCAACTCGTTGACGTCACACTCGCGCCGTTCACCCGCCTCTTCACGCGCCAACCGTAGCAGCCCGCGGACGATATCGCGGCAACGCTTGGCGTCTTCCTCGATGTCGGCCAGCGCCTTGCGGACGATCGAATCGCCGTCTTCACGGCCCACAGCGCCGGCAGCGTGTTGCGCCGCCATCAGGATGCCGCCGACCACGTTGTTCATGTCGTGGGCGATCCCGGCGGCCAGCGTGCCGACCGCAGCGAGCCGTTCGGATCGGCCCCGCAACTCTTCGAGCCTCTCGCGCTCGGTGATGTCGTTCATGAATCTCACGGTACCGGCTAGGAAACCCTTATTTTCGGGCGTCAGAGGTCATTGTGGTTGATCGTATCAGCGTCCACCGGCGACCGGCGAGGACCAAACGGATGGTGTTAGGGTGAGCGCTGTGAAGGCACCCTGGAAGCTGAAATTCGAGCAGTTTCTCTTGCCCGGCATCGTGTTTCAGTCGGTGCTCATCGGTGGCGCCTACGCGACGGGCCGCGAGATCGTTCAGTACGGAGCGCGATTCGGCGCCGTCGGCGTGTGGAGCATCGTGGCGATCTTCGCCGGCTTCTCGTTGATGTGCGCACTCGCTTTCGAGTTTGCGCGGATCAGCGGCACCTACGACTACCGGAGCTTCGTACGGGCGCTGATCGGTCCTCTTTGGCCCCTGTTCGACATACTTTTCGTGGCCATGGCCATCTTGGTCATTGCGGTGGTGGGCGCCGCGTCGGGCGATGTGGTCGAGGAAATTCTCGGATTGCCGTACTGGGTGGGAGTTGTCGGCGTCATCGTATTGGTCGCCATCCTCAACGCCCGCGGCCGGGCCACCATCGAGCGGTTCAAGACGATCGGCTCGGTATTGCTGTACACCGGCTACGTGTTCTTCGCCGGCGCCGTGCTTTCGCAACGTTGGTCGTCGGTTGCCGCAGCGCTGTCCGGCAGCTCCGGGGCACCGTTGCAGGGCGGTCCGGCAACCGCGACGGCCACCACTGCCTTCACGATCGGGGTGCTGTACGTGGGATACAACCTGGCGGGGCTGCCCGCGGCTTTTTTCACCCTCGACCGCCTGGAGTCGCGCCGCCAGACCTTCAGCGCAGGAATGTTGTCGGGGCTGATGGCCACGGTCCCCTTCGTGCTGACCTATTTGGCGGTGATGGCCTTCTATCCGGATCCCGGAGTCATGGAGGCCAACGTTCCGTGGCTCGAGATGCTGCGGCGGGTCGGCAGCGAGCGCCTGCTGGGCGTGTACGCGTTTGTCATCGTGTGGACGCTGATCGAAACCAGCACCGGTATGATCCACGCGATTATCGATCGGATCGCGGTGAATTTGCGCGAGGTCGGTCGCCCGCCGATGAGCCGCGCTCGGGTCGGTGCGCTGACGGTCGCCGTGTTGTCGATTGCGGCGATCCTGTCGCGTCTTGGTCTCATCGAGCTGGTCGCTCGAGGTTATACGGCGATGGCCTACGGGTTCCTGCTGCTGTTCGCCTTGCCGTTGGCGACCGTTGGCGTGTACCGGATCGCGACGCACCGCGCCACCTGAGGCCCGTCGACGGCGCCGAGCAACGTCGTTGGTCTGCACTGCTACTATGAAGCGGACCGTGTTGTCCCCGTTTCCCGCAAGGTCGAGGAGCCCCGCGTGAGTGAACACGACCACTGCTGCCACGGCGAGCAT
>CBDUXW010000403.1:0-3700 GCA_965371275.1 uncultured bacterium
CTGTACCGACACGTCGGACGGTTGTTCGACGAAGGCTTGATCCAAGAGAGCGGAGAGGCGCCGGACGGAGAGGATTCACGCCGCCGCTACTACGTTCTCACGGAATCCGGCGCCGCCGCCGTTCGGACCGAAGCCGAGCGCATGGCGGCCCTCGTTGACGAGGTACGAGCCAGCGAGATGCTCGGCTCCACGGAACACGCTCGGTGAACCGAGACGGCAACAACGAGCCGGCGGTGGCGCGACTGCGCCCGCCCGCCTGGCTGTCGCGCGTCTATTTTCTTGCGCTCGTGGCTTTCTACCCGCGTCGCGATCGACGGCGCTTCTCCGAACAGATGTTGGCGATGGTCGAAGACGGCTGGCGCGAACAATGCTTCAGCGGTCGCACTTCGACGTTTCGCTTCGGTGCCCGCGTTTGCCGCGACCTGGTGGTCAGCGGCTTGGTGATGCGGCTGGCGCGTCGTCGTGCCGCAACCGTAGTCGGCGATGCGGAGCATTCGCCGCAACTGTACCGAACCTCTTCCGCTCCCCGGACCGAGGTTGTCATGGGAAACCTGTACCAAGATCTCAAGTTCGCGCTGCGCATGACGCGGTCGTCGCCGGGGTTCAGTATCGCCGTGGTGCTGACCTTGGCGTTGGGAATCGGCGCCAACGCCGCCATCTTCAGCGTCGTCAATGCCGTTGTGCTCTCTCCCTTGCCGTATCCGGAGGCCGAACGACTCGTTCATATCTGGACCCGGTTTCCACAGCAAGACATCGACAGGTTCGAGGTCTCGCAGGCGGAATTCATCGAGTACAAGGCGGAGTCGGAGCTCTTCGAGGGCATGTTCGCCTACACCGTGCAGCCCTTGGTCCTCACCGGGTACGACAGGCCTCAGGGCGTCACGACGGCATGGGCGTCGGCCGACGTCTGGGACGTTCTCGGCGGCGAGGCGCAGGTAGGACGCACGTTCACACCGGAAGAGGACCTGCCGGGAAACGACCTGGTGGTCGTTCTCGAGCACGGCTTCTGGCAGCAAACCTTTGCCGGTGATCCCTCCATTCTCGGCGAGATGATCACCCTCAACGGCACAGCGCTGCAGGTGATCGGCGTCATGCCGGAGGGCTTTCGCATGCTGGACAGCAACGTCGACATGTGGATGCCGCTGGCGATCGATGCACCGAACCTGACGCGACGCGACGGGCACTTTTTGGGCGTCGTAGGGCGCACGGTCCCGGATGCCGACCTGTCCACGGTTCTCGCTGAAATGCAGGTGGTGTCCGACCGCTGGGGCGAGCAATTCCAGCACGGCCACCCGATCACCGCCGTCGGCTTGCACGACCAGGTCGTCGGTAGCGCCCGTGAGTCGCTCTTCGTGCTGGCGGCGGCGGTAGTTTTCGTGCTGCTGATTGCTTGTGCCAACGTCGCCGGCTTGCTGATGGCCCGCACTACGAGCAGGCAGCAGGAAATCGCCGTCAGGGCGGCCCTCGGGGCGCAGCGCAGTCGTTTGGTGCGGCAGATCCTCACCGAGGGAGTGTTGCTGTCGTGCGGTGGGGGCTTGCTGGGGCTGGCTATCGCCGGCTGGGGCACGCAATTTCTTCTGCGGCTCGAGCCCGGCAACCTGCCGCGCGTTCAGGAGATCGGCACCGATGCCTCGCTGTTGGCCTTCGTGCTCCTCACTTCATTGATCGCCGGCCTGAGCTTCGCCGCCGTGCCGGCCTGGCGCACCGCCAACGGTGACACCGGGGCCGCGTTGAAGCCTGCGGGGCGGACTACGGCGGGTACGTCACGCCAACGATTCCAGCGCCTCATGGTGGTCACCGAGGTAGCGGTGGCCATCGTCCTGGTCGTGGGAGCCGGCTTGCTGGTGCGCAGCTTCGCGGAGTTGACGCGCGTCGATCCGGGGCTCGATCCCGATCGGCTGTTGTCCTCCAGCGTCACGCTGCCGGGCGCCTCCTATCCGTCATCGGTCGAGACCATGGCGTTTTGGGAGCGGGTGCGCGGCGAGCTTGCGTCGGTTCCCGGGTTCAGTTCGACGACCCTCGTGCGAGCGTTGCCGCTGCGCGACGAGACGTTCATGGAAAGGTTCCTGCGCGACGGCGATGTCGAGAACCCACCCGCCGGGACGCATGTGCCGGGATTCCAGTTCCAGGTGTCGTTTCCGGGATACTTCCGTGCCATCGGCATCCCGCTGGTCGCCGGCCGCGACTTCGCTGAAGCCGATCGCACCGGTACGCCGCGCGTCGCGATTGTGTCCGAGAGCCTCGTACGACGCTATTTTCCCGATCAAAGCCCGGTCGGGCAGAGCATCAGGATTCTCGCCTCCACTCCCAACGATGTTCCTTTCGAGATCGTCGGCGTGGCGGGCGACGTTCAGCACGAGGGCCTGGAAACCGAGGTCCCGATTCAGATCTATGTACCGTACGCCCAGGCCGCCGAGTACCGTCCGGGACTCACCCGGACGGCGGCGATCGTGGTGCGCACCGACCTCGATACCGAGGCCGCGGCGCGCCAGATCCGCCAAGTAGTGTGGGCAATCGATCCCGACCTGGCCGTCGCCGACGTCAGCAGCATGAGCTCGTTGCTCAGCGAGTCGGTAGCCAGGCCCCGCTTCGTCACGCTGCTGCTGTCGCTGTTCTCGGCGCTGGCGCTGGGGCTGGCGTCGATCGGCGTCTACGGCATCGTGGCCTACAGCGTGGCGCAACGGACGCGCGAGATGGGCGTGCGCATCGCCCTCGGGGCGAGCAGCAGCAACGTATTGGCGCTGGTGCTGCGGCAAGGCCTGATGCCGGCGGGCATCGGTATCGTGCTCGGTATCGCGGGAGCCTTGGTGCTCAGCCGCGCCATGTCGAGCCTGTTGTTCGGCATCACGCCCTACGACCCGTCCACATACGTGGCGGTCACCGCAATCCTCGGCAGCACCGCGTTTCTCGCGGCGTGGATTCCGGCGCGGCGGGCCACCAAGGTGGATCCGCTGGAGTCGCTGCGCTCCGAGTAAGCGCTAACAGGGCCCGGCGGCCTCCCGCACCCTCACCACGAGGCGCGGGAGGCCGCGCTCGTTCTGCAACCCTTTGCCCGTCCCTGTCGTCTACCCGGTAGTTGCTTCCCTGAACAATTCAGGGGACAATACCTGAACACTTCAGGGGAAAGTCGTCGGGCAGTGTGAGCGGGTGCTTCGACATTGCCGCCGGCGACAAGGAACAGGACATGGCCAACGAAGATCTCAAGTTGCTGCAGGGAACATTGGACGTCCTGGTGCTGCGGGGGCTGGCAGGAGGGCCGCAGCACGGCTACGCCGTGGCTGAGTGGATCAAGGAAACCACCGACGAGGCGTTGCAGATCGAAGACGGCGCCCTCTACAACGCCCTCCACCGCATGGAGAAGCGGCGCTGGCTCGACTCGCGCTGGGGCCTGTCGGACAACAACCGCCGGGCCAAGTTCTACCGCCTGACCGCCAAGGGCCGGCGCCAGCTCGACAAGAGCACGCGCGCCTGGAACAGCTACGCTGCCGCGGTCTCCAAGGTGCTCGGCGACGGAGCGGCCGAGTGAGCGGCGGCAGGCAAAGGCGGCGCGGCGGCGGCGGTTCGCCGGCCGGCAAGCGCCCCGGCGTGTTCGAGCGGTGGGCCCAGATCTTCCAGTTCCGCAGCACGCCGCGGAACATCCACCGCGAGATCGACACCGAGATTGACTTCCATCTCGATCAGAGGGTGGCCGCGCTGGTGG
>CBDUXW010000404.1:0-3697 GCA_965371275.1 uncultured bacterium
TTACGGTGTAATCGGTTACTCGGTGCGCCGGCGCACACGTGAACTCGGCCTCCGGGGGGCGCGGGGCGCGGAGCGCCGCAAGGTGCTGGCGCTCGTCGTCCAGCAAGGTATGACGCTGGTGCTGATCGGCGCCGTCATCGGTGCCGTGATCGCGGCGTTCGTCGGCCGGCTGCTGGCAAGCGTCCTGTACGGTGTCAGCGCCGTGGATCCGATCGCCTTCGTCGGCGCCATCGGCACGCTGACGCTGTTCGCTCTCGTCGCCAACTACATCCCCGCCCGCCGGGCAGCGAGGGTCGACCCCATGATCGCCCTCCGCTCCGAGTAATAAAGCCGCGCGCCAGCAACAGGGGACGAATGAGACAAATAGCGCGCGCCAAGCGCTATTTGTCGAAAGGAGGGGGCGGGAGGCGGGAATCAAAAAAAGAACACCCGCCCCGTCGGCAAGGTCCTTCTTTACTCCTCCGCGTTCAACTCATACCGCATGATCCTGGCGTGTGGGCCGCTAGGATCGCGTTCGAGCCCGTAGATGTCGCCCTCCGGACCCGACCGACGCCCCAGCACCGCGTCGAGGGCCGCAAGGTCCTCGGCGTCGAGCACCAGCGAGAACACAGCCATGGTCGCCGCAAGATGCTCGGCGCTGCGCGCCCCGACGATGGCCGCGGCCACCGCGGACCGCTCGAGCACCCATCGAATCGCTACCGTCGCCGGCAGCACGCGATGCTTGCGCGCCACGTCCGCCACGCAGGTGAGCAGCTCCTGGAACAAGTCCCAGCCGCCGAACTCATCGATGACCAGCTTGTACTTGGTAAGGGAGCGGTTGGCGAGCACGTCGGACGGCTGCGGCCGGCCCAGCCAGCGCTCCGACAAGAAACCGCCGGCCACGGTTCCGTAGCACAACAGCTTGATGGCGTGCCGGCCGCACAACTCCGCCATGCCGTTCTCGGCGCGGGTGTCGAGCAGCGAGTACTGCACCTGATTGGCAACCACCGCCACGCCGGCGTCGAGCAGCTCCTGGAGTCGCGGCACATCAAAGTTGGTGACGCCGATGTTGCGGATCTTCCCCGCAGTCCGGAGCTCGTCGAGCCAGAGTGCCGTCTGCACGCAGCCGGGAACCTCGGCATCCCACCAGTAGAACTGCACGAGGTCGAGGCACTCGACACCGAGGCGTTGCAACGAACGGTCGACAATGTTCTCGACGTACGCCTTGTCGACCCGGGGCAACGCCGCACGGTCGGGAACGAACTTCGTGTGGACCTGGACGTCACCCTTGTGCATGGCGAGGAACTCGCCGAGGAGCTCCTCTACTCCCGCGTAGATGTCGGCGCAATCAAACGTGTCGAGGCCCTGGTCGCACATCTGCGACCACGCCGAGAACACGGCGTACGAATCGAGGGCTGCCGATGAGTGGCCCTCCGATAGCTGCCAGGCGCCGGTGATGATGCGCGGCACGGAGTAGCCGTCGGCAAGGTCGGCGCGCGGTACTTCGGTCATGAGAGCACCGCAACGTTTCGGGACGGGATTCGAACCTGTGTCACGCGACCATCCAAAGCCTGCGGAATGAATTCATCCGTGGCCGTCATACTAGAGGAGACAAGCTGTGCCGCGTGATCGCAGACTCCGGGCGGCTGTGGACTCGGATCGACGCGACTCCTCGATTCTATTGCGTGAGGCTCGGGTCAACGAGGCTCCTACAGTTGACTGTGGAATAGACTGTGGAATAACTTCCACACCATGGAGACTATTCAAGTTGTCCTCGACGAAGATCTGCTGCGGGCAGCCGACCGGGCGGCGAAGCGAACGAAAGTGAACCGTTCTGCCCTGGTGCGTCAGGCGCTGCGTGAGTACTTGAAGAAGATGCACTATCAAGAGCTTGAACGCCGAGACCGGAAAGGGTATGAAAAGCGCCCGGACACGGACGAGCTCACCGCGTGGGAAGGCGTCGCAGCGTGGCCAGGCGAGTAGAACGCGGCGAGATTCGCCTGTACCGATTCGGCCCACCCGACAAGGCACGACCGGTCTTGATTCTCACGAGGAGCTCGGCAGTCCCCTACCTCACGAACGTAACCGTGGCCCCGATCACTTCCACGATTCGCGGAGTTCCTTCGGAGGTCTTCCTCGACGCGGACGACGGCATGAAGGCACCGTGCGCGATAAACCTCCACAACATCGTCACCGTTGCAAAGATCGGCCTCGGGCGCCGCGTGGCAGCGCTCGGTAACGACCGTATGCGGGAAGTCTGCGGCGCAATCGCTTTTGCCCTCCGTTGCGAGGGGTGACACGAGCAGAGCACCCTGTTCCCGCAGCTCGGACAAGATTTCTTGTAGCCGATGAGCTAACCTGTAAGGTAGTTATGTTGACGCAACTACCGGAGCAGGTGCTCGCGTGACCATGAACAAATATGGCCAGTTCGAGTTTGTCGGCGCCCATTCGGCACTCGATTTCATGAATACGGCTTCGGAGCGCACGCTCGCCGTTCTGACCGAGCGCCTCGGTTCGTACGACGATCTATTGAAATGGTCGCGGCAGGCTGGTGTCCTCGACGCGGGTCGCACCGCGCAACTCGGCAAGCTCGCTGCGGCGCAGCCCAAGGCGGCAGCCGCCGCCCTGCACCGCGCCAAGGAGCTCCGCGAGACCAGCTTTCGCCTCTTCGAGGCGCTCATCGACGGTACCGAGCCCGCCGCCGCCGACGTCGACGATCTCAATCGCCGCGTCCGCAAGAGCCCCCGTGGCGGTGCCGTGTTGTGGGACGGTGCCGCGTTCGTCGTCGACGCGCCGCCGCCGCAGTCGGCGCTCGACGAGCCCCTGGTCCGCGTCACGCAGGGTGTTGTCGACGTGCTCACCGGCGAGCAGAGCAAGTACCTGTCGCGCTGCCACAACCGCGAGTGCAGCTGGCTCTTCCTCGACAAGTCGCCCGCCAGGCGCCGCCGGTGGTGCTCGATGGCCGACTGCGGCAACCGCGCCAAGGCCAGGCGCCACTATGCCAAGGTCAAGGCGCAGCGCGCCTGACCTCGAAGGGTCCAACAGCGAGTGCAACGTCCTCGTCGCGACCCTCGCCCTTGGGGCCACCCCACGAGTCAGTCGGCGCGTAGCGCTTCCTGGGGATCGACACGCAGTGCCCGGCGTGCCGGGATGGCACAGGCCACGATCGCCACGATCAGCACGATCACCGGGGTGGCGATGAACGTCAGCGGGTCGGTCGAGCTCACCTCGAACAGCAGCGAATCCAACCACCGGGTCAGCGCGAAGGACGCGAACAATCCCACCGTGATGCCGATGGCGGAGAGGCCGACCCCGCGGTAGATGACCTGGCGGATGATACGCCCGGGGCGAGCACCAAGCGCGATTCGGAGTCCGAACTCGCGGGTACGGATGCCCACCGTGTAGGCGAGCACGCCGTACAGGCCGATGCTGGCCAGAAAGAGGGCGCTCGCACCGAATGCCGCGGCCAGCAACGCGGTGAACCGCGGGATCGCTTCCTGCGCCGCCAGGCGTGTGTCCATGGTCTCGACGTCGTACACCGGAACCGCGGGGATGACGCTCTCCACCGCCGCCAGGGTGGCCTGCTCGAATCCCATGTTGGAGGGGCTCGAGCAGCGGATGGCCCTGGGGACAACCGTCCCGTCGGTGCGGATGACCACCTGCAGGAAGACCAGACAAGGAATGCCGGCCTCCCGGGCCGCGGCCGGATAGACGGGCT
>CBDUXW010000405.1:0-3696 GCA_965371275.1 uncultured bacterium
GTTGCTGGGTGCCGGGGTGACGATCGGCCTCGTGGCGACGGTGTTCGCCGCCCGGGCGCTGTCGAGCCTGTTGTTCGGCGTCTCCGCGACGGATCCCCTGGTGTACACGACCGTCACGTTGTCACTGGCGGCCGTCGCGGTGCTGGCCAATCTGATCCCGGCTCGGCGCGCCGCGGCGATCGATCCCATGCAGGCGTTGCGCGACGAATAGAGACCCGCGTCTTCCCTGCCCACTTTTCCCACGGGAGCGAATCGAAGCCCTCCCAACGGCGGGACAGATGCTGAAGTTTGAGCCACTCTTGTGTTACATCTTGGGCCATCAACGTACTCCTGTGCCCAGCCGAGGAGGGCTCGTGACCCGCAAGCCCGTCGTTTTCGCCCTAGCAATCGCAACTGCTGCCGTGTTCGTGATGGCCCAGGCAACAGCCGCCCCGACCCCCGCTCCAGAGCCGCAGGCGGCACCGCCGAAGAGACCCTCTGCCAACGCCATGCTCAACGCCTGGCAATCGGTTGCCGGCAAACTCGGCCCCGAAGGCATGAACCGCATGGGCTTCGCGTTCGACGGGGACGAGCGCTTGGCGTGGTTTTACACGCCGGTCGATCGCACCGGCCTTCCACTTGGCGAGATGGACGAAGGGCAGCAGCGCGAGCTGCGCAAGCTGCTCGACGCCGGGCTCAGCAGCGCAGGCACAAGCAAGGTCTTCGACATCATCGCCCTGGAGGAGGTGCTGTTCGCGCTCTCCGGCGGCCGCGCGATGCGCGACCCGGGACTCTATTTTCTCTCGACGTTCGGCGTGCCGTCGACGGAAGGGCCCTGGGGCTGGCGCTTCGAAGGCCATCACACGTCGGTCAACTTCACCATCATCGACGGCGAGATCGTCGCCGGCACACCGGCATTCTTTGGCGGCAACCCCGCCACGGTCGGCGACGACTACCCGGAACGCGCCGGATTCAGCCCGTTTGCCGCCGAAGAGGACCTGGGTCGCCGACTCGTGCAAGCGTTCGTTCCCGACCAGCAATCCGTCGTCGTTATCGATGCCGAGGCGCCCGCTGACGTCCTCACCGGCAACTCGCCCCGCGCCGAAATGGGCGCCCCGCAAGGTGTCGCACTCGGCGACATGACGGACGAGCAAGAAGCCATGTTCATGGAGCTTCTCGACGTATACACGGCACGCATGAACTCGGCGTTGGCTGACTATCAGATGGCCAAGATCCGCGCGGCGGGGATGGAACGCGTTCACTTTGCGTGGGCAGGCGGCCTCCAAAAGGGCGAACCTCACTACTACCGCATTCACGGCCCCACGTTCGTCATCGAATACGACAATACGCAGAACGATGCGAACCACGTACACAGCGTCTGGCGCGATTTCGATGACGACTTCGGCCACGACCCGCTGCGCGCGCACCTGGCCCGCGATCACGGACTCAAAGTCACCGGTGTCGCCCCCACCGGTGAACGCAGCCTTGGCGGCGCGAGTGAAATCGTAGACGATCAACCAGACGCAGCCGCCCACCGGCAGCTGCATGCCACGAAAACGGCACACAAACACTGAAAACGTCCCCATGAGGCTCCCAACGTCCGCATGAGGAGAACCGTGCTTTGAGAACGTCACACCGACTTATCGAGACCATCTCTCTTGTTGTGGCGGTGATCCTCCTGCTCGCCGGCGCCATGAGCCAGCCGGCTGCGGGCAGCACGACCGCGGCCACCGAAAACTGGCCGCAGTGGCGCGGCCCCAACCTCGACGGCACGAGTGGCGAGATCGGCCTGCCTACAACCTGGAGCGACACGGACAACGTCATGTGGACGCTGGAAGTGCCCTCGTGGACGGGTGCGACCCCGATCATCTGGGAAGACACGATTTTCCTGATGGTTTCGTACGTCGAACGAGGCGGTGGATTTGGCGGTCGCCGCCGAGGCCGTGGGCGTGGGGCACCGGCTCCGCAGCCCGCCGAACAGCCGCCCGCGGAGACTCAAAGCTTGAACGTCGAGCTGTGGCGCGTCGATCGCCGCACCGGCTCGATCACCTGGAAGAAGTTTCTCAGCGACAACGACCACCAGGAGCGCAAGCAGAACATGTCGTCGCCGTCGCCGGTCACCGACGGTGAGCACGTCTGGGTGATGACCGGTACCGGCTGGCTGCGGTCGTTCGACTTCGACGGCAACGAGATCTGGGCGCGCAACATCTCGAACGACTACTGGCGGTTCGGCCTCAACTGGGGCTTCGCCTCTTCGCCGCTGCTGCACGAGGACGCGCTGTATGTCCAGGTGCTGCACGGCATGAAGACCGACGAACCGTCGTACGTGCTGCGCATCGACAAGACGACCGGCGAAACCGTATGGATGGTCCAGCGGCCGACCAACGCCATTCGCGAATCTCCCGACTCCTACACCACGCCGGCGCTGCTGCAATACGACGGCACAACGGAGATCGTCATCACCGGTGGCGACGTAGTTACCGGCCATGACCCGGAGACCGGCGAGGAGCTCTGGCGTGCCGACGGTCTCAACCCGCAAAACAATGCCAACTACCGCATCATCGCTTCGCCCGTTGTAATCGGCGACATCATTATCGCGCCGACGCGGGAGCGTCCGATGCTGGCCATCAAGGCGGGCGGGCGCGGCGACATCACAAACTCCCACAGAATCTGGTCGTTCGACCGCGGCCCCGATGTACCGACGCCGGTCAGCGACGGCGAGGTTCTATACGTCCTCACTGATCGTGGCGTCTTGAACCTTCTCGACGTGCAGACCGGCGAGATCGTCTATGAGAACCAACGGCTCGAGCCCGGCACCTACAGCGCCTCGCCGATTCTGGCCGACGGCAAGATCTACGCAATCAGCGAGGATGGCGTGACAACGGTGGTGAAGGCCGGACGCGAGTTCGAAATTCTGGCAAAGAACTCGCTGCCGGGATACACGCTGAGTACGCCGGCATTCTCGCACGGACAGATCTACATCAGGGCCGGCGAGCGCCTGTACGCCATCGGCGAGGGCGCGAGCTAGCCAACCGATCGAGCCAGGTCAGATTGCGGCGCCGCGCGCCATCAGTGCAGCACGGCAAATCGTAGCAAGCGGAGCGCTCGGCGGCCGCTTTCGGTGTCGAACCGAACCTCGAGAACGGCACCCGCGTCGGCCACCGATACGATGGGCGCGGAACGCAGCGTCGCTCCCACATCGCTCTCGTCGACCACCCGCAGACGGGCCTCTTGGCCGGACACCGAGAGAGCCAGCACCGGCCGCGGTTGACGCCGGCGCGAGCTCACCTCGTACGCTACCTCGATCTCGATCTCGAAGTCGCGCGCCGCTAGCGGCGGGAGGAAGATCGTGCCGCCGCCGCGCGGCACCAACATCCCTACCCTGCGCCCCGACACCACCTCTTCGTCGCCACCGCCGCCGTGCCATTCGCGCCCCAGGAACGAGGCACTTGCAGGGTCGCCGAACTGGAACTCGATGTCGCCGTCATAGGGGTCCAGCGGCGTGGGTACGAAGACACCGAAATCGAAGCCCAGGTTGCCGCCGAACGAAGCATCGATGGTGAACTTTCGCTCCAGCTCGAACCTGGTCGGGTCGACGGAAGCCAACATCGGCTCCGGTACGACGACACGATCGGCGGCCAACAAGAAATACGGCCGCTCCTGGAGGAGCGTCGAGAAACTGGGGAGACGCTGCAGGCGATCGCCGAGTGAAACACC
>CBDUXW010000406.1:0-3687 GCA_965371275.1 uncultured bacterium
TCAACACGAGTCGATGGGCGGCGCCCTGCTCCACGGCCGGCCTGCTGTACAGCAGCGGGAAGTAGTCGTCGCCGGCCCACTCATCGATCCGGTCGCCGTAAAAGGGGCTTCCCGGCTGACCTGACTGTCCCGGTGCGGTGGTCGCCACACCGAGGTCCCAATCCGCAAGATCGAAGACCTCCCGATAGGTGGCACCGTTGGCGTACACGGTGCCGCCGCCGCCCGACTTCTCGACGGTGGGCAGATCGTATGCGGGCACCATCCAGTGGGGAAACGGCTGCTGGTTGGCAAGACCCCAGCGCCACGCCGGCGAATCTCCGCCGAGTTGCTGCTGCAGCCGTCCCATCGCATCCTGCAACCCCTGCTCGACCAGCGCTTGGCGCTCCGCATCGTCGATGTCGCCGCCGAACACCCGCTGATCAACGCGTCGCGTCCACTCTCGATACAACGTCGGCGCCACCTGGTCGCGATCGAAGACGCCGTCCCAATCGGCGATCGACGCCCGCATCGACTCGACCTCGGGAACGCTCGCCTGCCAGCCGCGAAACAGCGGCTGTACCTCGAGGGCCGCCCGCGACAGGGCGTCGTGCTGCAACCGCTTGGAGTCATCGATGGTGAACGCGTGCGCCTCGTTGAGCACCTCGGCGAGGCGTTCGAAACGACGCTCCGGCGGCGGCCGCTTGAACATGAGCGGCGGGTAGTAGCCGGGAGGCTGGATGTTGTGGTTGGCGGTCGCAATCCAGCCGCGCTCCGGGTTGTAGTCCTCGGGCAGCTCGTCGCGGAGACCATCCCAGGCATAGTCGCCGTTGCCGGGCACCGGCAGGCGCCCGAACCAGGGGGTCGCCCCGCTACGATTCGGCGTCAACGCCGACGCCCGCCAGGCGATGTTGCCGTCGACGTCGCCGCAAATCATATTTTCCGAGGGCGCCAACCAGTAGTGCAGCGCTTCCAGGAAGTCACGGCAATTGCGGCTCTGATCGAGGCGCAGCGAGCCGAGATACGGCGCCGTGCCCGGCTCCTGCGCGAACGAGCGCAGCGCGTAGGCCAGATGGTTGTCCTCATCGACGTAGAAAATCGGGCCGTGACGACTGAAACGCAGCTCCAGTTCGACGGGGTCGCCGCCCTTTACGAGAATGGTCTCGCGCTCGATCCGCAGCGCTTCCCACGCACCGCGATACAAGACCTCGTCGTGGTTGTCGGGGTTGAGGGTTTCGATGAACAGGTCGTTCTGGTCGGTGCCGACGATCGTGAGGCCCCAGGCAACCCACTGGTTGTGGCCGATCGCCACACCGGGCAACGCCGGCTCGCCCGAGCCGATGACGTCCCAACCGGGGGCGTTCAGATGCACCAGGTAGCGCAATGACGGATTCGTTACCTGGCGATGCGGATCGTTCGCCAGCATCGGCGCCCCGGAGGCAGTCAGCGCGCCGCTCAGTACCCAGTTGTTCGACCCGATTCGATCGCGGTAGTCGATGTCGACGGCCGGTGCGGCGTCGTACGGCCCGCGCACCGCGTCATCGAAACGTTCGGCGCCGCTCACCGTCAGCCACCCGCCCCACTCACTGCCGACCGGCATTCCTCGGGGTCCGGTGAGCAGGCTGTCGAGATCGGCGAAGCGGCGTGCCGGGGTGCCTCTACCCTGGCGCAGCAGCGTCGCCGCTGTCTGGAACTCGGGCAACAGCTCTACGCGCACATCACGGCTGCCGGCGCCCCGCAGCGATTCCGACACCGCGGCGCCGATGAGCGAAAAGTCCACCCCCTCCGGAACCGTCAACGGGATATCCGGCACCCGCACGTTTCGCCGTCCGGCTTCTTCGGCGCCCAGTTCCGCGACCTGCTGCGCCAGCCGCAGCTCGGCGCCGACACCGGCGCCGACGCCGGCGGCGATACGCAGCGTCGGCACGTCCGCGGTCCAGTGCTCCGGAACGATGCCGGTGAGCTTGAACTCCACCGGCAGGTTGCCGGCGCGGTGATCCATGAAGGCGTTGACGCCGGCGACGTACGCCTCGAGGATCTGCCGACCCTGCGGATGATAGCTGCTCCACTCGGCGTCTCCATCGTCGCCGCGGTAGCCGAGCAACCGGGTGAGACGGTCACCCGGTACGCCGCCGGGGCCTTCCACCTCGGACCGGCGACCCTGCAGCCACAGGCGCCACATCTCCATCTGCCACAGCCGATCCTGCGCCGCCACGAAGCCCTGAGCGAAAAAAAGGTCGTCGTCGTTGGTGGCGTAAATATGCGGCACGCCCCAGCGATCGCGGATCACCTCGACCTCGCCCTGCAGGCCCGGAAGCGAGATTTCGCCATCAATCTGCGCCAACGACGCACGCGCCATCGCCCACAGATCGGTGCCGCCACGGGCATCCGTCCCGGTACCCCCCGCACATCCGGTCAGCAACACGAGCACAACGGCGGCAAGGTCGAAGGGGCAAACTCGGCGCCGTAGGCGTCGAGTGGAGGGGGCGGGTGGCGGGTATTCAAAAAAATACGCGCGCGGTGGCCCACCAAAAAAACAAGTGGGCGGCGAATACTCGGGGCGATCAGAAACCGTGCGGCCAGCAAGTTCTCTCATGGGCGCGAATTCTTCTGCCCCGCACCGCCTCTGTCAACGGGCGCTCCCCCGGCACGCGCCGGCAAGCTCCTGATGGATCCGGGTTTTAGCTACCCTGCTAGCCTGGCCCGCTCCTCACGACGTAGAATCCCGACCGACACACGTCAGGATGGGCGGCGAGACCACGCCCGGGGCTGCGGCATCGCGCCGGCACGAGGGCTCGATCGAATATGGGACCGGATGGGGATCTGGATAGGAACGCAGGATGGCTGAGCGTGCCGCCCGTGTGCTCGTAGTCGACGACGATACGTACATCTGCGAGATCTTGAACCGCTTTCTCTCGGAGCGCGGCTTCGATGTGCAAACCGCCGCCGACGGCGAGGAAGCCCTGAAAAGCGTGCCGGCCTTCGAGCCGGACGTCGTGTTGCTCGATATCCGGATGCCCAAGATGGACGGCATCGAAGCGCTCGAGAAGATCGTCGAGGGTGAATTCGACTGCGGTGTGATCATGATCTCCGGCGAAGCGGATATCGACGTCGCCAAGAACACCCTGAGGATGGGCGCCGCGGATTTTATCTACAAGCCGTTCGATCTCGACTACCTCGAGACGAGCCTGCTGGCGAAGTTGCTGTCGATGGGGCGCCCGTAGGTTCGCCCGTAGCTTCGCCCGCGGGCGGCGGCGGCGAGCGGGGCTCCGATCGCCGCGCGGAGCTACGTCGCGGTCGACGCGAAGCGTTTCCAGAACCAGGGAGCGCGGCGTACGCCGATATCGAGCATGTAGAAGAGCAGGCCCAGCACAGCCAGCAACGGCCACAGCGGTGTCGGCACCGAAGCCGACTCACCGTAGTCCGCGAAGATCTCTTCGTTCTCGGGTAGCAGCTTGCCGCCCGTCTGCACGGCGATCGCATTGAGGAGCTCGGCGTTGGCCGGATACAGACGGTACTCGTCGGTGTACGGATAGAAGATCGCGCGCGACTGTTCATCCAGATCGTCCGCCGAGAGACGGAACATGTACGGCTGGTCGGGTGACGTCGTCAGCGCGTGCCGCGCCTCGTACGTACCCGGTCCGACCTGATTGAACGACAGAGTGCGGCCCTGGCCCAACGGGTCAACCACCTCCAGGTGTGGTTCCAGAC
>CBDUXW010000407.1:0-3661 GCA_965371275.1 uncultured bacterium
CGGCGACGGCCAGGACACCTCCCCGGCCGGGCAGGTCGCCGCTGAGATCGAGGCTGCACCACCGTATCCCCTGACGGCGGCGCGAAGACCCGCCGGCCTTATTCTTCGGCGATGTCCAGGTAGTGGTAGTAATCGAGCCCTTGCTGCTGCATGGCTCGACGATAGTTGATGGCGACGGCGTCGAATTTCAGATGGAGCTCGTCGGCCAGATCGAAGGGAACCTGATCCGGGCGCTGCGACTCGACGATCACTTGATCCTGCCCGAAAATGGTTTCTTCAAAGCCTTGCAGAGCGGTGTCGGGGTCGTCCAAATCATAGTTGCGGCCGATGATGCAGTAGCCGCGACATTGATTCCGGGAAATCGGTTGCGACGCGAAAAAGTAGACCATCCCTTTGGCGCCACCCCATCCCAAACGGAGCACGATGGTGTAGGGCAAATGCAGCTCATAACGGCTGCGCCGCTCCGGTTTGACCGTTTCTTCGTTGCCGAAGACGGGAAAATCATCTGAGTTGGGGGCTTCAGGGCGGACGACCTGATAGTGGAGAACGTGGTCTTTGATCTCGACTTCGTGGTCCGGGACAAGCGGGCGGGAAGGGTCGCCCAACAATCCGGGATGTACCCACGGGAAATGGCCGAAGTCAGTGAAGTTCTCGACTTGCCGGGACGCATCACTATCCCAGCTGAACGGCCCGGTGTTGACGACTTTCCAGTCGCCGTTCTCCAGCTCGGGAATTGCCGGCAGATCGTAGATCGGCTCTGTCAATGACACCCAAACGAGCCCGTACTTCTCCTGGCACTGGTACACAGGTGTGCGGGCTTTGGCCGGTACGGTTTGCTGTTCGCTTTGTGGAATTTTCACGCAAGCGCCCGAGGCGTCGTAGCGCCAGGCATGGTACGGGCACACGATGCAGTCGTCCTCCAGCCACCCGAGAGACAGGGCCGTGCCCCGGTGAATGCAGACATCTTTCATGGCCTGCGCCGTGCCATCCGCTGTGCGCCACAACACCACCGGCTCATCCAGCAAGGTGACGGACATCGGCTTGTCTGTTGACAGCTCCTGGGCGTATCTCACGGGATGCCAGCAGCCGTGCAACTTTTCAGGAAACTCTGTGCGGTTCATCTCGATCTCTGAAACTGAGCGTGCCCTCAGCGGCGCGAGCGCTCTGACCTTCCGTATTCCTCGAGCCGCTGCTCGTTCTCGAGCGTCGGGGCGGCGCGGATCGCGTCGAGGGGGCCGATGACGACGATGTTCATGCGCTCCGGATGCAGGTACTTCCGGGCCGCGGTGCGCACGTGCTCGCGGGTGACGGCGCGAACCCGGTCGGGGTAGGCGGCGCTGCGGGCGTGATCGCCGTGACGGAGCCATTCGCGGGCCAGGGTGCGGGCGGTGGCGTTGCCGTCGGCGAACGCGGCCGCGAAGGTGCCGTCGACCAGGGCCCCCTGGGCCACGAATAGCTCTTCCTCGGGAACCAGCCCGTCGCGGATGCGTTCGATCTCACGCAGCGTCAGCTCGATCAGGAGGCGGACCACGGCGGGGCGCCCGTAGGTGCGGAAGGTGTAGGCGCCGGGCCCGTGCAGCGAGGGCTCGAGAAAGCCGGAGTCGTCGTTGGTCAGACCGCGGCGATCGCGGGTTACGCGAAAGAGCCGGGTGTCGAAGTGGCCGCCGCCGAGGATGTAATTCATGATCGCGAGCGCTGCCTGATCTTCCTCGGGAACGCGGGGCAGCTCGTGACCCAGGACGATCCACGCCTGCAGCTTATCGACGTCGTGCAGGTAGAGGCGGCGCGGGACTTCGGTGGCGACCGGTGCGAAGGTCGTCGGCTCAGGCGCGGGACGGGCGGGCCACGACCCGAAGGCGGCACCCAGCGCCGCGCTCATGTCGGCGGCGGCGAAGTCGCCGGCGATTGCCAGCGTGACGTTGCCCGGCGACAGGTAGGCGGCGCTGAGCTCGGCGACGGTCCGGCGGTCGAGGGCGGCGAAGTCGGCGGCGGTGGGCTGATACCTATACGGGTGCCCCGCGAACAGGTGGTCGCGAAAGGCGTCCACGGTGGCGTCGAGCGAGCCTTCGTACAGAACGGGGCCGGATTCGCCGGCGGCTGTAGCGGAGCGGTTGGCGCCGGTCCCCGGTGTCGCACCGGGCGCCAGGGAGGCGGGGTCGGGGAGGCGGGGTGTGCGCAGCACGTCCGCCAGCAGACGCAGGGCGGCGGCCGCGTCTCCGGTCGGCACGTTGAGGGTGATCTCGGTTTCCTCGGTGCCCATCGTCACCCGGTAGTCGGCGACCATGGCCTCGAGGGTGGCGCGAAAGTCTCCTGGGCCGAACTCGGCGGGCCCTTGCTGCAAGCCGCGCAACAGCACCTCGGCGGCGCCCTCCGGACCGTGCGCGGTGCCGACGCTGGCGAACGCCGAGAAGGTCACCAGGGGCACGGTGTGATCCTCGACGATGTAGACCACCAAGCCGTTGTCGAGTTCCACACGGAAGCGCTCGGGGTCGGGCCGCGTGAAGCCGGAGGCGGGCAGGTTCATGTCGCGCGGATGGGTGGTGTCCTGGGCGTGGCTGGATGACGGCGATAGAAGGAGTAGTGCGGCTGCGACCACGGCTACCGCGATTGCGGGCCCCGTGGCAACTGCGGCCGCCGCAGACGCGGGACCAGTGGTAACCGCGGCTGACGCGAACGTGGATCGGACGGCAACGGCCGAGAACATGGAACGGCGCTTCATCGTCGACCTCCATCGTCGGCGGCAATGACAACACCGACGGTGCGGTTCTCGGGAAAGAAATAGCGTTCCGCCAGGCGGGCGATGTCGTCCGCCGTGGTGGTCTCGCGGGCGTTCAAGAACTCTTCCAGCGTTTGCCAGCGGTCCATGGTTTGGAAGTGGCCGATCTCGAAGGCGAGCGCGTCGGTGCTGGCGGCGGTGCGGTACCAGGCGGTGCGCAGCTTCTTCTTGGCGAGGGCGATACGGTCGGGCGCCGTGGCTCGCGAGTTACCGGCGCCTGCGGCTCCTGAGGACCCGGCCGCAAGGCCGTCCAAGGCGGCGTGGAGCGCTGCCTCCGCCCCGGCGAGATCGCCCTCGCGGTTGACGACGACCTCGAAGTTCATCGTCGAGGGAACGCCGAAGCGCGAGGTGTGGACGACCCGCGTGTTCACGTTCACGCGACCTTCGATGCCTGCCGTCTCCAGCGCCGCGCCGATCGCCGTGGACGCCAGCTCCGCCAGCACGTCGAAGTGCGGCCGGTCGGGATGGCCGACGGCCGGAATCATGTAGCGCACCTCGACGCGCGGCTCGAGCTCGTCGCTGCGGTACACGAGGCGCCGCTCGGCGGCGGGCACCGGCTCGATGGCCTTCACTCGCATGGGCTCGGGCGCCGGCTCCATCCATGCGAAGTAGTGCTCGACCTTCGGGATCATCTCCTCGAGGCTGACGCCGCCGACGAAAACCAGGGTGGTGTTGTTGACCACGAAGTAGCGCTCGTAGAGGTCGCGTTCGTAGTGGCGCGTGTACTGCTGGAAGTCGGTCGGGTAAAAGCCCTCGGGCCAGTACACCGGGTGGGCCACACCGCTGGCGGCGGTGATCTGCTCGGCGTAGGGCGTGGACGGCCGGTTGAGGTCGCCGAGCCGTTGCTCGACCAGGATCATGCGCTCCTGGTCGAACTCACGAAAG
>CBDUXW010000408.1:0-3660 GCA_965371275.1 uncultured bacterium
TAAGCGCATCAAGGAGAGTCGAGACCTCGAATCCCGCCGGCGCCTCATCGGCCAACTGGTGACCGAAAGCCTGTTGCTGGCGACGCTCGCCGGCGTCGGCGCGCTCGCCGTCGCCTATTGGGGCGCCGAGATCATGCGCAACGTGCTGCTGCCCGCCGTGTACTGGCCGTCGTCGCCGGTAAATTTTTCGGTACTGCGATTCACCCTCGGCGCCACGCTGGTCTCGGGATTGCTCGCCGGGGTGGTGCCGGCGCTGCAGGCGAGCCGCCCGAACCTGATCGACGTACTCCGGGCGGGGGAGCGCGGCGGCATGGTGCACCGGTCGCGAACGCAAAGAGCGTTGCTCGTCGCTCAGGCGGCGCTGTCGGTCCTGTTGCTGGTCGGCGCCGGCCTGTTCGTGCGCAGCCTCCAGGAGATACGCGGCCTCGATCTGGGGATCGACCCCGACCGGGTTCTCATCGTGATACCCGACGTTGCTGCCGGCGGCATGGACCACACCGAGACCACGCTTTTCTTTCGCCGGGCGATCGAGCGCTTGCAACGCCTGCCGAGTGTAGAGGCGGTGGCGACCTCCGCCTCGACGCCCTTCCAGACGATCTGGAGCGAACGGGTACGAGTCCCAGGGCTCGACGAGCTCCCCAGGCTCGAGAGCGGCGGGCCGTACATCAACGCGGCGTCGCCCGCGATCTTCGAAACGCTCGACCTGCGGATTGTCGAAGGCCGTGGCTTCCTGTCGCATGAAAACGAGAATACGGCGCCGGTGGCCGTAGTCGACGAGCTCATGGCGCGGCTTCTCTGGCCGGGGGAGAGCGCCATCGGCAACTGCCTGCTCATCGGCGAAGACGAGCAGCCTCCCTGCAACGAGATCGTCGGCATCGTCGAAAGCTCGCGCCGCCAGGAGCTCATCGAGTCAGCGGCGATGCAGTACTACGTGCCTCTGGGGCAGGGCGTTCCGGTGGCGCCGGAATCGTTGTTCGTGCGCGCCGACCCCGAGGCATTCGGCGCCTTGATCCCAGCGGTTCGCAGCGAGCTGCATGCCATGTCGCCGGCGCTACGCTACGTCACCGTTCGTCCCTACCGGGACTATGTTGATCCGCAGGCACGCTCGTGGCTGCTGGGCGCCACGATGTTCACGGTATTCGGGTGCCTGGCGCTGGTGATCGCCGCCGTCGGACTCTACGGCGTGTTGGCCTTCAACGTCGTGCAACGAACCCACGAGCTCGGCGTGCGCACCGCGTTGGGCGCGGCGCCGGGTGAGCTCGTCGGCATGGTCCTGCTCCAGGCACTGCGGCTAACCCTGGTGGGAGTGGCGCTCGGCGTGAGCATCGCCCTGGCAACGGCGAGCTGGATTTCGCCGTTGCTGTTCAACGTGTCGCCGCGCGATCCACTGGTGTTCGTCGGCGTAACGCTGGCGCTCGTCGTGGTGGCGGTCGTAGCCTCCGTGGTTCCCGCCTGGCGGGTGACGCGCATCGATCCCAACCTGGCGTTCCGCAGCGACTGACGCGGCGGCGCAGCCGCCCTCTGCTACCGGGTCGAGGTTGACGGTTCGAGCTACTGAAGTGGAAACGGCCGCCGCGCTTTCGCCGCCACGGCCGCCCAACCCGGCAATGCCCGCACTGACGCGAAGGTCGGATCGGCTTCGACGTGCCACAGCTCGGTGCGTCCACCGGGCAGGGAGAAGTAGTTGTCGAGCTGCTGCAAAGCGGCCTCGTGATCTCCCAGAACGGCGTACACGAAGGCCAGGTTCTGTATGTAGTCGGGGGCGTCGAAGGCGTCGAGCGACATCGGCAACAGCTCGATGGCGCGCTCCGCCGACTCGATGGCGGCCCGGCGCTCACCGAGAACCGCCAACGCCGTCCCGAGACCGGCGTGGAGGCGCGGGTCCTCGGGAGCCGCGGCCAGCTTGGCGCGATACCACTCCCGGGCAGCGGCGTAGTCGGCGCGGGCCGCCTCTCGGTCGCCGCCCAGCCACAGCGCCCACCCCGAAAACGCCGCTGCGGGATCGTAGAAGACTTGGTTCTCGATCTCATCTTGGGGCCAAGCCTTTACGATCTCCAACAGCCCGGCAAAGTCTCCCGTGCGGACGGCCAGGTTGGAGCGAGCGTAGAGAATGTCGGGGTCGTCGCCTTGGCGAGCTGCGAGGCTCTGCGTCGGTGTCAGATCACCGAGGATCAAGCCAAGCGTTGAGCGCTGACCGAGCCCATTGAGGTTGTTGGGATTAATCGCCACGGCGCGGGCGTTGAGTTGCTTCGCCTCGTCATAGTGGCGCAGGGCCGAGTACGTCGACGCCAGCGCGTCCAGCAGTCCGCCATTGCGTGGGTCGAGGGCCGTCGCCCGCCGAAGCGCCTCCACTGCTTCCGGCCAGCGCCCCAGACGGCGATATATGTACCCCCGAACTTCGACGAGCTCCGACGAGCCGGGCATCTGCTGCGCCGCCAGATCGAGCTCGGCGAGCGCCCGATCGTAGTCGCGAAAGCCGTAGTAGTAGTAGTAGCCCATGGCAACGTGGGCCTGTGCGAGATCGGGGTCGAGCTCGAGAGCGCGCTGTCCGGCGTCGAAAGCGAGCTGCATCCGCTCCGGGGTTCGATCAATCGCCGCCCAGTATTTCATCGAATGCGTTTGCGACAGCGCAGCGTGCGCTTCGGCGAATTCGGGGTCGAGCTCGATGGCCCGGCTGTAGGACTCCTCGGCGGTGCGATAGGCCGCCTCATCGAAGCTTTGGATGATGTTCTCGTTGCCGGTCAAATAGTGGTCGTAGGCGGCCAGGTTCTCCGTCGGAATACTGGCGAGGCCGGCTTGCTCGCTGGGCGACAGCGTCGCCTCCAGCGCCGTCGCCACCTCAGTGGCAATCTCGCTCTGGATCTCGAACACACCGCGCGCCGTGAGCTCGCGCGTGTAGCTCTCGGCCCATAGCTGCTCGTCGCTGCGAGCGTCGGTGAGCCGGACGTTGATGCGCACGCTGTCGCCGGCGCGCTGCACGCTGCCTTCGAGAATGGTGGAAGCACCAAGCTCGTCGCCGATCTGGCGTAGGTTCTTGACGGTGTCAGCGTACTCGAGCACCGACGTGCGCGAGATGACCCGCAACGAGCCGATGCGCGAGATCTGCGTGATCAGATCGTCGTGGATGCCGTTGGTGAAGGCGTCGTTTACCTCGTCGCCGCTGGTGTTCATCAGCGGCAGGATGGCGATCGACGGTCGGTCGGCGGCAGTAGCGGCGGCGCCGGCCGATGCGCCCGTGTTACCGCTGTCGGCGTTTGCCGTCACGGCTTCCTCGTCGCCGAGCGCAGCGGACCACGTCGCGAGAATGGTCGGCCCGAAGGCGACGAGCACCACGATCGCGACGAAGGCGACGACGGCAGCGACCAACCGGTTGTCCACACGCGTCGGCGGGCCCAACGGGGGGATCGACTGCGACAGGACGGAATTCGGAGGGATGGGCGGCACGGCGCTCGGCGGTTCGCTCGGCGGCGCGGCGATCGGCGGCTCGCTTGGTGGAGCGGCAATCGGCGGCGCGGCAAACGGCGGTTCGGTCGGCGGCACGGCGCTCGGCGGTGCCATGGATTCGGTGGTCGGGCCGGGCTCCGAGGAAACCGACACCGGAGCTGCGGCAACGCGGTCGGTCGGCGGTGTCACGGCCGGTGTGGAGCTCGTCAACTCCAG
>CBDUXW010000409.1:0-3655 GCA_965371275.1 uncultured bacterium
GTTCGAGGGCTTCTCGTCTATGGTTTGGCTGAGTGACAGTCGTCGCTTGCTGATTTCCAACAGAGGTGTGATCTCGCTGCACGATCCCGCTACCGGGGAAACGCGCGAATTGATCGCCGTGACGCCCGACGCCGTGTTCAACCCGGTGTTGGCTCCCGAAGATGGCGCCATCTATTTCCTGCACAACTCGACGAGCGCCGACATCTACTTGCTGACCGCCGAGGAAGGCGGAGATCAGTAACGGGCTTGCTGCCGCCGCAGCCCGACTTCGACGGCAGCTCTCGGGCCGGCCCAGGGCAGGAGTTGCATTGTCGCGAGTATATATGCTAACTGTTAGCATATAAATCGCACCCCGACGACGACGTGAGCTCTTGCCTGCCGACCGGAACAGCATCGAAGCCCGCCTGCCGTTGAACCCCGTCGACTTCATGGTGTTGCTCGTCCTGAGCGACGGCGAACGCCATGGGTACGCGCTGGTCAAGGAGATGGACGAGCGCACCAACGGACGGGTCAGCTTGTTGCCCGGCAACCTGTATGTGGTGTTGCGGCGACTGCTGCGCGACGAGCTGATCGCAGAGTGCCCGGGCCGGCCTGATGAGAAACACCGTGGCCGACCGCGCCGTTACTACGAAATCACGCCGACCGGGCGCGCGCTCGCCGTCGCCGAAGTGCGACGGTTGAAGGAGCTGGTCGAGGTGGCCGACGGGATCGACGTGTTGGGGGAGTCGGCATGAGTACGTCCGGCACCCGAGAGCCGCTGTGGCTGCGCGCCTATGGGTTGGCGCTTTACGTACTCCCCGAGCCCGTGCGCCGCGCTTCAGGTCCCGGTATGCGGGACGTCCTGTTCGATCTGTACGTGCAGCGGCGCGCCGCTCGCGGCCGGCGGGCCGCATGGTCCCTGCTGGCGCATGGCTTTCTCGAGCTGCTGCCGCTGGCTGTAACAACCCGCTTTGAGCACTCATCAACCGCGCTCCCCCCGCGGAGAATGACGATGATCAAGCGTCTCACCCCCGAACTCGACAGCCTCCGGGCGAACCTCAAGTTCACCCGTCGCTCGCTGATGAGCGAACCGGGCTACACGCTGGCGTTCGTGATCACCTTGTGCCTGGGAATCGGCGTGAACACCGCGATCTTCTCGGTGGTCAACGGCGTTCTGTTGCGCCCGCTGCCCTATCCCGACGCCGACCGGCTGGTGTTCCTGAGCCAGCCGGCGGAACAGCGCGGTATCAGCAACCTTCTCTTTTCCTTGATGGAAGTGGAGGATCTGCGCTCCCGATCGCAGTTGCTCGACGAGCTCGTCGAGTTCGGCGACATTGGCTTTATCGTGCAAACCGGCGACGGCGCGCATCGGGCCACCGGCGGGCTGGTGACCCCGAATTTCTTCGCCGTCTTGGGCCTGAGCGTGCAGCTCGGCCGTACGTTGCACGCCGATGACTTCGGCGACGGCGCTGCTCCCGTCGCCGTGTTGACCCACGAGTATTGGGAGCGTGCTCTCGGTGGCGACCTCTCGGCCCTCGGTGGGATGCTCGACCTCACCGACGAACGCGCCGAGATCGTCGGTGTGCTGGCGCCGGGGGCGCACTATGCCGCTGCCGGCGGGCGCCAGGATTTCTACGTCAATTACGCTGCCGACGAGCACTACCGCAGTGCGTCGATGCAGAATGCGCGCGCCCATCGCATGACCACGGTTTTCGGTCGACTCGCTCCCGAGGCGACGATCGAGCAGACGAACGCCGAGTTGGAGCAGATTGCGACGGCGTTCGGCGAGGCCTATCCGGAAGACTATCCGGCCGACTGGGGGATATCGCTGCGCGTGACGCCCTGGAAGGAACACATCACCGGCGGCGCGCGGCCGATGCTTCTTCTTCTGCTGGCGACGGCCGGAATCGCACTGTTTGCCGCCTGCGCCAACGTCGCGAACCTCACGCTGATGCGGATGTCCCGGCGCGAGGCCGAGTTGGCCGTACGCGCGGCCATGGGGGCGAGCCGCGCCCGCCTGCGTTGGTTGCTGCTGAGCGAATCTGTCCTGCTGACGCTGGCCGGAGCGGCGAGCGGTTTGCTGGTGGCACAGGCCGGAATCGACGTACTGGCGGCTTACGTTTCGCGCTTCACCGTACGTACGGGGGAGATCGGCATCGACGCCCGTGTGCTCGGTTTCACCACGCTGGTGGCGCTGGTTGCGGCGACGGCGTTCGCCCTGTTGCCGGGCCTCGGCGCCAAGGGGCAAAGCGTCGCGATGACGTCGAGCAACGCTCGCGTTACAGCGGGAGGGCGACGACGCCAGACACAGCGAGCCCTGGTCGTGTGCCAGTTCGCGGTGTCGTTCGTGCTGCTGGTCGCCGCCGGTCTCATGTTGCGCACGCTGGTGAACCTGTATCAGGTGGATCCCGGCTTCGACCTCGAGAACGTGCTGCGCGTCGACGCGCCCAAGTTCGCCTGGCGTAGCAACCGGCCCGATGGTACCGAGGAAAGACGCCAGTTTTCCGACGCGCTGGTAGCCGAACTGTCGGCGCACCCGTCCATCCAGTCGGTTGCCGTCGCCGCGGCGCCACCGCTGACGGGCGGCGCGCGGCCGCAGCGGTTTGTCGTAGACGGCGGTGCCGCCGAAGCGAGGGACTCGATGAATACGGCGATGCCGATGGTCAGCGGCGGTTATTTCGCCACAGTCGGCGTGGAACTGCTGGGCGGCCGCGCCTTCGACGGCGCCATCGACACTCCCGGCAGCGAGCGGGTGGCGATAATCGACCGCACCATGGCGCGACATTATTTCGGCAATGCGAACCCGGTTGGCCGGCGGTTAGGAATCCCGGGCTCTGCCCAGCCGACTTGGTACACGGTTGTCGGGGTCGTTGCCGACAGCAAGGTGACCGCCCTTCAGGATGAAGGTGTGCACACGTTGTATCGAGCCGAGTCGCAGGCGCGCTCGCCATTCACCATCCTTGTGCGTACTCGTGGGGAGCCCGGCGCTGTGACACCCCACGTGCTCGAAACCATCCGTCGACTCGACCCCGAGCGCGCCATCGAGAACGTGCAAACTCTGGCCGCCTTGCGCGAGGAGTACGTTGCGCCGCAGCGCCTGAACGCGACGTTGTTCGGGTTGCTTGCCTGCCTGGCGGTGGCCATCGCCGCCGTCGGCATCGCCGGGACGCTGTCGTTCTTCGTGGCGCAGCGGCGTCGTGAGATCGGCGTGCGGATGGCGCTTGGCGCCGATCGCGGCAACGTGCTGGGCCTCGTGGTGCGCGAAGGAGGGGTCTTGGCGGCGGTCGGCCTGAGCATCGGTTTGGTTGGCGCCTTGCTGCTTTCAGCCTCTCTGTCGAGTTTCCTGTTCGATGTGCGCCCGGCCGATCCGGTTACCCTCGTCGCAACCGCTGTCCTGCTTTCGCTTGTCGGTGTTGGCGCGAGCCTGCTCCCGGCGCGCCGCGCGATGCGCGTCGATCCCATCGAGGCGTTGCGGGAGAACTGACGCGTTGTATGCGCCGGCGTTCATCGACGAGTACTTTCCGGTCGTGGTGCCCGTGGGGCGTCAACGGCTAGCGTATTTTTCGCCAACAGCCGAACAGGTGCTCCCAGCGCTCGCTGCGATCCTGATCTGCCCAGGTGACGACGGCAATGCGGTCGAGCTCATCCAGAAACGTGATCTGCGGGCCAGGGGGCG
>CBDUXW010000410.1:0-3638 GCA_965371275.1 uncultured bacterium
AGAACGAAATGCGCCCGACTCTGCTGGTTATCGGTCACCTCGACCCGTCAGGCCGGCACGGTCTGGCGGCTGATCTGCGGGCTACGGAATCGCTCGGCGTCACACCGCTGCCCGTGATCACGTCGTTTACGACCGGCGACGACGAGGCACCTTCGCGGCTCACGCCGATCAGCGGTCGTTTGCTGGCGGCGCAGCTTTCCACAGCGCTCGATCAAGAGCCGGACGCCGCCCTCATCGGTACGCTGTGCCGACCGCGACACGCCAAGCTGATCGCCAAGCATCTCGGCGATCGTGGCCCGGCGGCGGTGGTTCTGGCGCCCGTGCCGAGCGCCTTCGACCTGGTACCGCTGGTAAGCAGCCGGTTGTTCGCCGCGGTGCGGCGCCACTTGGTCCCGGAGGCCGACGCCGTGGTGGTGTCGGCGCCGCAGGCAAGCACGCTGACCGGCAACAACGGCTCGGATGTCGAGGACCTACGGCTTGTCGGGCAACAACTCGTCGATTCCGGCGCCCGCTCCGCCTGGGTGCGGGCAGCGGAGAACGGCTCACGCCGCGTCGACTTCCTGGTCGATGGACAAGGATCCGGTCTGCTCGACTATCAGCCGGCCGGCGACGATGCCGAGCCGCATTCGGCGCCGGCGGCGCTGGCGGCGTATCTGGCGTTGGGCACGAAGTTTCGTGAGGCGGTGGATCGGGCGCACCGGCATGCCTATTCGCTGGACCGGACGCTGCACGCCGTCTGATCAGCCGCCGGGGGCTTCCTCATCGGCAAGCGCCTCAAGGTGCGCCATGAGCGGTCGGCCGGCGTACACCTCGTGGGCGTCGATCTCTTTCGTCATCAGATCGTCGAAGAACTGATCGAGCACCGTCTGGCGCTCGTGCGCCAGTGGCGTCGGGCAATAACAAACCTCACTCCAGGCCACGTCACCCGAATCGTCGATGACCGCGCGGCCCATCGAATCGACGATTTCCTGGCCGTCGGGCTTCTGCGCGGCGATCGTGCCGTCGGTGAGCCGCTCGAGGAAGGTGCCGGCAACCCCTGGTCTGAGCCGCGCCGTGACCTTGTACACCATGTCGATCTCTCTCCCGGTCCGGATTTTGATGTGGTCGATGCTAGAGCCCGCGCTGCCATTCCTGGCGCAGCGGGACGGTGTCGGGTCGTTCCATGGCGTCACGCACGGTCTCCAGCAACCGTTGCTTGTCCTTGCCGAGGATGCCCTTGAGCACCAGATAGTTCGACGCGTGGTCGCTGCGGAAGATGGTCTTGTCGAGCTCGAGGTTTTCCAGCAGCCAGTACATCTCCTGGAACAAATCGGGTTGGTCGAGCGGCTCGAATTCGCCGTTGAAGCCCGTCTCGTAGCGCTCCATGCCGCGCGGAAAGCTGACCACGAGGGTCGACAGGTAATCGGGCTGGGCGTCGCTCATGAGCCGGGCCGAGTTCACGGCGTGTTGACGGCTGTACCGCTTGCCGCCCATGCCGTTGAGGATCATCACCGAGCTGCGGGCGCCGGCGGCCTTGATCTTCTGCAGCGCCGCAAGCGACGAGGCGTAGGTCTCGCCCTTGCTGACCCGTTCGAGCACGAGGTCGTCGCCTGACTCGCAGCCGACATAAAAGAGGCTGAGCTTCGCGTCTGCGAGCTCGGCGAGCTCCTCGACCGTCTTGTTGCGAAGGTTCCGCGGCAGGCAATAAGACGCCACCCGCTGCACGCCGGGTAGATGTCGCGCGATGCTGTCGAGGATGCCCTGGAGTCGGCGGAAGGAGAGGGTCATCGCGTCCCCGTCGGCCAGGAAGATCCGCCGTACAGGTACGCCTTCGGCCGCCACCGCCGCGAGCTCACGATCGATAATTTCCTGGTCCTTGATCCGGAAGCGCTTCTGCGGCTCGGTGTACATCTCGCAAAACGTGCAGCGATTCCAGGAACAGCCGTTCGTCACCTGCAGGATCAGCGAGCGCGCCTCGGACGGCGGCCGGAACAGGGGTTCGATATGATCAGGGCCGGTCATCCACCGATCACCTCGTCCGCATCCAGCCGCGGAAACAGCGCCTCGGCCGGCTGCAACTGCCGCGGCGCCGACGCCGGATCGAAGAGGTCGTCGAGACGCCAGTCGGCTGCCGGGGCATCCCACCCGAGTGCGGCGGCAATCACCACGGTGCGTTCGGGCATGACCGGGTGCAACAGCACCGCGATCTGACGGATCGCGGCGGCGAGCTCGGAAAGCACGGCATCGAGATCGGCGGCGCGCTCCGGATCCTTGGCCAGCTCCCAGGGAGCCTGCGTCTGGATCGCCAGGTTGGCTGCCGAGACGATCTGCCACGCCGCCTTGATGGCTGCCTGCAACTGGTAGCCCTCCATCGCTTCGCGATACTCAGCGACCGCCTGCTCGGCCACCGCACCCAGGCCCGTAACCGAGCCGTCGACCGGACCGCCGAGCTTGCCGTCCTGATATTTCATCGCCATTCCCAGCGTCCGCTGCAACAGATTGCCGAGATCGTTGGCCAGGTCGGCGTTGTAGCGGGTGATCAGCCGCTCATGATCGAAATCGAAGTCGCGACCGAACGGCGCTTCGCGTAGCAGAAAGTAGCGCAGCGCGTCGGCACCAAAGCACTCGGCGGTGCTCACCGGGTCCATGACGTTGCCGATGCTCTTGCTCATCCGACCGCCGCCGGCAAGCACCCAGCCGTGGCCGTAGATCGTCTTGGGCAGCGGCACACCCGCCGACATCAGCATCGCCGGCCAGATGACGGCGTGGAAGCGTGTGATGTCCTTGCCCACCATGTGCACGTCGGCGGGCCAGAACTGCCGATAGCGCTCCGTCTCGTCGGGAAAGCCGGTGGCCGCCAGGTAGTTGGTCAGGGCGTCGAACCACACGTAGATCGCCTGCCCCTCGTGCCCCGGCATTGGAATTCCCCAGCCGTCGCTGGCGCGCGACGCACTGATGTCCTCGAGGCCTTCCCGGAGCAACGAGAGCAGCTCATTGCGCCGCACCTCCGGCTGCACGAAATCAGGATTCTCTTCGTAGTGCGCGAGCAGCCGGTCGGTGTAGTTGGAGAGGCGGAAGAAGACATTCTCCTCCTCTCGAAACTCCGGCTCTGTTTCGTGCACCGGACACTTCCCATCGACAAGATCGCGATCCTGGTAATAGGCCTCGCAACTGACGCAGTACCAGCCGGTGTACGTACCCGTATAGAAGTCGCCCGCCTCGGCGGAGCGCTCGACCAGGGCCAACACCGCCCGCTTATGTCGCTCCTCCGTAGTCCGGATAAAGTCGTCGAACTCCACGTTGACCGCCGCCCAGGCCTGTCGAAAGACCTCCGCCATTCGATCGGTGAACTCGAGCGGTTCGAGCCCCTCCTCTTGCGCACGGCGCTCGACATTTTGCGAGTGCTCGTCGAGGCCCATCAAGAAGAACACGTCCTCGCCGGCCAGCCGCTTGTAGCGAGCGATCGTATCGGCGGCGATCTTTTCATACGCCGTGCCGATGTGGGGCGGGCTGTTCGGATAGTCGATTGCGCAGGTGATGTAGAAGCTCATCAGATCAGCTCAGTGGTCGAAATTCTTGTCGTCGTAGCTGCACAGGTCCTCGATACAGCACGCCCAGCACTTCGGCCGCCGCGCGTGGCACACCTCCCTGCCATAGCG
>CBDUXW010000411.1:0-3628 GCA_965371275.1 uncultured bacterium
ATCGAGTGCTATTGGAGCGTCGAATGCCGACTCTCACCGGAGGCAAGGCAGCCCGGGCGTGTCCTGCCGGACGGGTGCATGGACATCCTGTTCAACCTGGGCGACCCACCTTGGCGCGAGCGCGGAGCCAGCGCGCCTCCGACTGTGATCGGGTCGATGACACGAGCGATCGAGGTGGAATACGAGGTTCACATGGACCTGATCGGGGTGCGGTTCCGGCCGGGCGGCGCGACGCCGTGGCTCGATGTACCCGCCTCCGAGCTCACCGACCACGTGGTGGGCCTCGAGGAGCTCTGGGGCGCAGAGGCGGGGCGGACTCACGAACGCCTCAGCGACGCGGGCGCGGCGGAGCGGATCACGCTGCTGGACGAGATCCTGATCGAAAGGCTTCGCGGGACCGCCAACCCGGCGGACGAGCGCGTCCTCCGCGCCTCGGAAGCCGTCGCGGCCCACGACGGTGGCCTGCCCGTGGAGCGGTTGGCCCACGCGACGGGGCTGGGCCGACGCCAGCTCGAGCGGCGCTTCCTCGCCTGCGTGGGTGTGCCTCCCAAGACCGCATCCCGAATCGCGCGGTTCCGGTCGGTGGTGTCGCGGATGCATGCCGACCCCGCGAGCGAGCTGTCTCGACTCGCTCTGCAGGCCGGGTATGCTGATCAGGCGCACATGAATCGGGACTTTCGGGCCCTTGCGGGAGTGGCGCCTGGAGCCTATGTGGCTGAACTTCGCGACCCGTGACGCATTTGTTCAAGACCGCCCGGGACCGACGAGGTAGCTTGGCCGTATCGTCATTGACCAAACGCGAGGATCGAAGATGCGAGCCCGCAAGTTATGTTCCGTCGCCATGCTCGTCGCCCTTGGCGCCGCGCTCCCCGGACCCCCGACCCCGAGCCCCGAGATGAAAAAAGTCACCCCGATCATCGTCGTCGACGAGATCGAGCCCTGCCTGCCCTTCTGGACCGATACACTCGGCTTCGAGCTCACCGTCACCGTGCCGCACGAGGACGCGATGGGCTTCGCCATGCTCAACAAGGGAGCCGTGGACCTGATGTACCAGAGTCGCGCCAGCGTGGACTCGGATCTCGCAGCGTCCGGCGGGCCTCTCGACCTCGGCGGCGAGCTCGCCGGCTCGACCGCGGCGCTCTTCGTGGAGGTCGAGGACCTCGATGCCGTGATCACCGCTTTGGGTGAGACCGCCGACCTGGTCGTGCCCCGAAGGCAGACGTTCTACGGCATGGACGAGCTGTTCGTCCGCGCGCCGTGCGGCACGCTGGTGGCGTTTGCGGCGCAGATCCCCGGCGCGGGGGAGTCCGTCTAAGCCAGCGCTCGCTCGAGCGCATCGGTGAGCTTGACGAGCCCCTGGTCGGGATTGTCGAGATGAACGCGCAGAACGCGGCGGCCGCGTTCCTGCAGGGCGCTCAGGTCGCCCAGGGCCTGGGCGCGCGCCAGGCGCCCGAAACTGTAATCGACTCCCGGGCACTCCAGATCCTCACTGTCGGTCGCGGTGACCAGCAGGAACACGCCGGTGTCCGGCCCACCCTTGTGTAGTTGTCCGGTGGAGTGCAGGTACCCGGGGCCCCAGCCGAGGGATGTAGCGACACCCAGACGGTCGCGCAGAATCCAGCGGAAATCGTCGAGTCGCTCGCGCGTTTCCGGGTCGGCCGGCAGGAACACCTGCAGCCCGACGTAGTCGGGCACGGCCGCCCGACCGAGATGGGCGTTGAGCCAGCTCGCGAGTCCCTCGCCGCGATGTCGGGCGGCAAGCTCCGCGTCGCCCTCGAGGTCGGCGAACACGGCCCAGCCGTCGCCGACGTCGATGGGTGCCGGCGCGTCGGTACCACCGTTGCCGGTATCCTCGAGGATCTCGATCGTGCGCCGCTTACTGGCTTGCACGTCGGGCTCGTCGAACGGGTTGACCTCCATCAACGCGCCGGCCACCGCCGTACCGAGCTGCCAGCGGAAGAGCTCGCCGCCGATGTCGCTGCGGTCGTCGAGATGGAAGCGCATTACCGGATGAGTCGCCGCCAGTTGATCGAGCAGCCTCTCCAAACGCGCGTCGGGCGTGGGGCCGAGCTGCATGCCCACGAACAGCCGGTCATCGCCGTAGTCCGTCGGATCTCCGGTGGGCTCGCCGACGATGGGAATCAACCCTACGCCGTCCTTGCCCAGGCTCTCGGCGACGAGTTGCTCGGCCCACGCGGCGAACGGGGCCAGGCCTTCGTCGCACACGAACGTCAGCTTGTCCCGGCCGCTGCGAAAGCCCTCGTGCAGCGCCGTACCGAGCAAGGCGCCGGGATTCGACGACACGGGAACCTCGGCGGCGCAGCTTGCCGCCATGCGCTGCGCCGATTCCAGAATCGCGCCGACATCGAGCTCCATCAGCGCCATGGGCAACACGCCGAAATGTGTGAAAGCCGAAAACCTGCCGCCGACATCCGGCGGCGTCAGCCACAACCCTTGGAAGGCGCGCTCGTGGGCCGCCTGTTCGAGTGGCGTACCGGGATCGGTGACCGCCACGAAGCGCTCGCCGGCGTTTTCGAGCATCGGCGTGGCGAGCGCATAGAAGTAGTCCGCAAGCGCCCGAATTTCGAGCGTCGTGCCGGACTTGCTGGCAACGACAACCAGGGTCCTTGCCGGATCGACGTGTTCGGCGACCTGCTTGACGGCGCCGGGAATCGTGCTGGCGAGCACCCAGACGTTGTCGATCTCGAACATGTCCCGGAAGACTTCGGCACAAAGGCTGCTGCCGCCCATGCCGAGGACCACGATGTCGTCGATGTCACCGTCGACCATTCGGGAGGCGAAGCGCTCTGCCGGCAAGCTCTCGAATGACATGGGCTCGATGAGCTCGATCCACCCGAGTCGGTTGCAAATCAGCTCCTGCTCCGTCGGCTCGCCGCTCCACAAGGACGGATCCTTTCTCCACAGCCGGGGCACGAGCTCCTCGAGACCGGCGGTTGCCGCCGCCGGCAGCAGCTGTGCCGGAATTTCTTCGATCGTCCCCCACCAACGGCCGCCGCCCAGGGTTATCCGAGACGCCGTGTGCTCGTCCGCATCGACGGCCTCGCAGACCCGACCCACGGTAGAGACAAAGCGGTCGAGGGCGGCAGCCGACTTGTCGCTGGCGCGCTGTTCGAGCCGCCCCCCCAGACCTTCGAGGTCGATACCGACCTCGACGAGCTCGGCGAGAATCTCGACGGCCTCGTCGACGCTGCGCCCGAGCGTCGCGGCGACCACGCCGCGCTGATGGAACGCCTCCAAAGTGCTACGCGAAAGCGAAAAACCGGAGTCCGGACCGATCAGATCCTCGACGTAGTGGAATTTGCCGAAGCGTGGGTTCTTGGTGGCCGTGTCCGTCCACATGATGCGCTGCAACGGCGAGCTCGGCGCCGCAACGTCGTTGCCAAGCTCGCGATGCAACAGCTCCCGTTGCTCTCGGCAAGCCACTTTCGCGGTGGCGACCGCGATGCTGCCGACGAGGGACTCTTCGCGACTCGTGTCGCGGGCGCTGTTGCGAATCAGGTCGCCGAGAAGATCATCGACGGCAACATCGAGAGGCGCGAGGGCGAACGATATCGCCGACATCACATCCGCCGCGCCGCCGGCCTCCAACCGGCGGCGCAGTCCCGAG
>CBDUXW010000412.1:0-3615 GCA_965371275.1 uncultured bacterium
ACCACCATCACGCCCTCACCCGTGTCGTCGGCTCCCAGGTTGATTTGTATCAAGCTGATGCGGGCGTCTTCCGTACGCGCTGGTCGGCGCACGGACTCGACCCATCCGAGAGCACGGTCGGTGCCCAGGATGATGATGCGCTCGTCGCCCTGGCGGAACTCGCGGGCGTAGCGGAGCCGCACACTGGGAAATTGGGTTTGTAGCGCCGGGAAACGGATGAATCCGACCTCCTCCTGTTTGTTGAGCGCATCGGCGAGCGCGTTGCTCCCCTGATCGACGAGAACAGTGGCCAGCTCGTTGCGCTCTTCGTCGCTGCTCCAGCGGCTGATCGAGATAAGGACGGTGGTTTGACCGCTGGGGCCGACGGCCCCGCTGCGTTGCGCGGTAGCGCGGAACGTTTGTGTCTCTTGTGGCGCCGGCACGGCCAGGGCTGCGGAGCCCATGGCACCGACGGTGATCACGATCGCCATCGCGACGATCGAAGCTCCCAACAGGGCATTGTTTTTTGTCATCGGATCCTCCCGGTGTTGTCTGTGTGCCGCGCTGATCGCGGGCAGCGAGTCTCGTTGAAACTACAGTGCCACAGCCCGGGTCGAGTTGCTGGCGAACCGGCGCTGAGAGGCGCCGTTCAGCTCGAGTCAGCGGATGTAGCCCAGTGCCCGAAGGCTCTCGAGCTCTGCTTCCGTGTAGCGCGGCTCGCGGCCGGGAGGTCCGGCGATCGGCCCGGTCGCGGCAATGATTTCCTGCAGCTCCACCCGGAGCCGCTCGACGACGTCCGGATGGTCCTCGGCGACGTTGCTCGTTTCGTCAGGGTCTTCGATCACGTTGTACAGCTCGTACTCGACGCCTTGCTGTAGGGCCTGATAGCGCGCGCTCGGCGTGTACACCAGCTTCCACTCGCCATCCTGTATCGCACGGGTGAACTGATGCGGCCGCAGGCCACCCTCGCCGCCGCCTTGCACCACGTAGGGGGCGGCGTAGGCGGCGTCCTGGGCGATCACGGGGACCACCGAGCGGCCGTGAAACCCGGCACCTTCGACGTTCCAGCCCATGACCTCGGCGATCGTCGGGACCAAGTTCAGCAAGCTGGTCGGGTAGGCGACCCGCGATCCGGGATTCGGCATTTCGGGCCAGTACGCGACCCACGGAACCCAGCCGCAGGCGTGATACGGGAACCAGCCGTGCTCGAAGAAGTACTGGTGCTCACCGAGGCTCTCGCCGTGATCGGCGGTGATCATGACGGTGGTGTTCTCGAACAGCCCGAGCCGTTGCATTTCGTCGAAGAGCAGGCCGATTTGATAGTCGGTGTAGGCGATCTCACCGTCGTACTGGGCGTAATACCAGCCGCGCTCTTCCTGGCCGTCGTTACGCTGCCAGTACTTGCCGGCGACGCCGCCGTGGAAGTTGTTGTTGTCCTCGTTGAGGCGCAGCTTGGTCGGGTCGTAGTGCTCATCGACCATGAACGGCGCCGCGTACTCCTCGGGAGGGTTGTAACGGGCGTGCGGATCGACGTAGTGGACCCACAGGAAGAAAGGCCCTGCTGCCGCCTGCTTGCGGAGTTGCAGCTGCGCGTACAGCGTGACCGTATCGGCGGTGTTGCGGGATTCGAGGCCGAGTGGTGAGTCTTCCTTGTAGGTCTCGATGTAGGTGTCGAATCCTTGATTGAAGTTGGTGGCCGAGCCGAGCACGCCGTTGGTCAGGATCGCCGCCGTGTTGAGTCCGTTGGCCTTGGCGATCTCCGCCAGCATCAACTGCTCGTCAGGTATGTACTGGCCGCGCGACCCGAACATGATCCCGGTGTTGTGCGGATAGCGGCTGGTGAACATCGACGTCATGCTCGGCACCGTTTTCGGCCACGGGGCGATGGCCCGATCGAACGTCGCCGCGCGCTGGGCAAAGGCGTCGATACGCGGCGTCGTCGGCCGCTCGTAGCCGTGCAGGCTCATGTGATCGGCGCGCAGCGTATCGATGGAGATGACGATCAGGTTACGCGGCGGCTCGACAGCGGGACCGCAGCCGGCGGCTTGGGCAAGGGCCAGCGCGGCGAGCGCGCACATGAGCCGACGTGGTCGTTGAAGCATCGAGTTTCGGTGGCGATCGCTTGCCGCAGCGCTGTGTAGAGGAATTCGCACGGTTCCGAGCAGTCTACCAGAGGGGCTCACGCTCGAGTTGCGACCGGTTTCGCGTCGGGTAGCGTCGGGCCCTGTCCCTGTCAGCGGGCCGTATTGACCAGATTTCAGCCCGCTCGTTGCGCACAGGTTGGCAACGCTGACTGTGCAGCCCATTTTCGGGTTGCTACGGCCGTTTCGAGATCGATACGTTGGTGTCGAAAGGTCGGTTCGAAATGAGAACAAGAGTTCTCGTTTGTGCATCGTTCTTCGTGCTGGCGGCACTGCTGCCGATTGCCGCACGGGCGCAGGCGCCCGAGTGGTCGGATCCACAGCTCGCCGGTTTCTCGGAGGTCATTCTCACCGGCCGTGTCGTGCGTGTTGCGCCGGCGTGGGATCAGAGCATCCGCGGCATCTACACGTATGTAGACGTCGAGGTGGGCGAGGTCGCCAAGGGTTGGATTCCCGAATCCAACATCACGCTCAAGCTGATGGGCGGGACCGTTGGCGACATCAGCCTCACGGTTTCCGACCAACCGGAGTTCATCGCCGGCGAAGAGGTGCTGCTGTTTCTCGAGGTTCGCCCGCGTGACTCCACGCTCTACACCACGGGCTTGTGGCAGGGAAAGTGGACGATCCAGCGAGACGCGGCTACCGGCGATGGGATCGCGATGCGGACGTTGCCGGGGCTCGACGTCGATTCGTCTGACGCCGTCTCGACGGGCGAAATTCCCGCACGAACACGACTCCTGCGGCCGTTTCTTGCCGAGCTGAGGGCCTTGAGCGGCGACGATTCGCGCCGCCCGTCACGTCGCCGGTTCGTGACGCAACCTCTCGAAGTTCCGTCCGGCGCCGGCATCGACATCGACGCTCCTGTCGATGGCAGGGATCCTTTTGCGCTGTTCGGTAGCCGCTGGCACGAAGCGGATTCGGGCACGCCCGTAAACGTCGACATCGATGCTGCCGGGCAGCCCGGCCTCGCCGGCGGTGGCTCGAGCGAGGTCGGCACGGCACGCGGCCTGTGGAACGGCGCCGGTAGCGCCTTGAAGCTCAGAAACGGCGTCAATCGGGCGGCGCGTTGCTTCAACACGTTCGAAGGCGACGGCAGGTTGTCGATCGCGTACATGGATCCTTGCGACGAGATGGACGACAGCGGCAGTGTGTTGGCGATCGGCGGCTTTTGGTCGTCGGGAGACAAGCGGACGGTCAACGGCACCGTGTTCCGGAAGATCGTGCAGGGGGGCGTGGTGAACAACGACAGCCTTTCTTCGCAGACGTGGCTGACCGTGTCCCGGTGCTTCCAGGACATCCAGACGCACGAAATCGGTCACGCCATCGGTCTCCGACACTCGGGGGACGCCGGCGCGATGATGTTCCCCAGCCTCGACAGCGCCTGCCTCACAGCGCTCAGAGCCCCGGAAAGTGGGGACATAACCGGAGGCCTCGGCAGCGACGACGTCGACGGCATCGTCTTCATCTATCCCGTGGGCGGCCCTGATCCCGATCC
>CBDUXW010000413.1:0-3592 GCA_965371275.1 uncultured bacterium
TACACGACCCCCTTGGGATTGCCGGTGGTTCCCGAGGTGTAGTTCAGGGAGATGGCCTGCCACTCGTCGACCGGCCGTGACCACGGCTCATCGGCATCTCCTTCGGCGAGCAGCTCGTCGTACGTCAGCTCGCCGATGCGCTCGCCCCCCGCGAAGCTCGGATCTTCGATGTCGACAACCAGAATGTCCCTGTCGATCTGCGCGACAGCCTCCCGTGCCACCTCGGCAAACTCCGGATCGACGAGGAAGACGCGTGCTTCGCCATGCTCGAGTATGAACGCGACCATGTTCGGGTCGAGACGAAAGTTGATGGCGTTGAGCACGGCGCCCGACATCGGCACGCCGAAGTGACACTCGTACATCTCGGGGATGTTGGCGGCCATGATCGCCACCGTATCGCCGGGCTCGATGCCGCGGCGCTGCAGCGCCGAGGCCAGCGCCCGGCTGTTGCGGTGGGTATCGGCCCAGGTGTACTTGCGGTCGCCGTAGATGACCGAGGTGCGGTGCGGATAGACGGCGGCGGTACGGGCAAGAAACGACAGTGGGGTCAGCGGCTCGTAGTTGGCCGGGTTGCGGCCCAGGTGACGCTCATAGATGCCGTCCTCGCGTTTCGCTTCGCTCACGTTCGTCTCCGGTAGTTGCCCCCGCAGCGGCGCCCACTTCAGCACGGTGTGTCGATGTTCTCAAGTTACGGGCCTGCCGGCCGTTCCGTTGACCCCCGACAGCACGCCGCCTACACTCCGGGCGTTCGACTTGTGATCCCCGTTCATGAACCCTCGCACGAGCCTTCCGTCAGCCCTTGACCGTGCTCCAACGTTCTCCCCAGTCGCTGCTCCCTCCAGGAGGTAGTGCGCCATGTTGATCGTCCGTTTCCTCCGCGGCGCCCAGGTCTTCAGGTTGGCGCTCGTCTTCACTCTCGTTGCCGTGCCGCTGGTGTTTGCCCGGCAGAAGGCATCCATCACGGACGGCGCCGGGCGCCTGGCCGGGTTCGCCGAGCACGAGGCGATGAAGGACGCCTCGATGTTCAAGAACGTGCCCTGGCAGTTTGTCGGACCGACCAACATCAGCGGCCGTATGACCGACATCGCCGTCGTCGAGCCGCGGGGCGAAACCTACACGATCTACGTGGCGGGCGCTTCCGGGGGCGTTTGGAAGACCACCAACGAGGGCACGACGTGGGAACCGGTGTTCGAACAGGCCGCCTCGACGTCGATCGGCGAGGTGACCGTGGCGCCCTCGAACCCGGACATCGTATGGGTGGGCACCGGCGAGGGAAACATCTTCCGCAGCTCGATGGCCGGTTCGGGTATCTACAAATCGACCGATGCCGGCGCGACCTGGACCCATATGGGTCTTGCCGACACGCACACGATTCCGCGCATCGTCGTGCATCCAACCAACGCGAACATCGTGTACGTGGCTGCCTCGGGGCACGAGTGGACCGACAACGAGGAGCGCGGCGTTTACAAGACCACCGACGGGGGTGAGAGCTGGGAGAAAATTCTCTACATCAGCGAACGCACCGGGGCCATCGATCTGGTCATGGACCCTGCGGATACCGACACGCTCTACGCCGCCGCCTGGCAGCGCGTCCGGGAAAAATGGAACGACCCGCGCAACGAGCCCGAATACGGTGAGAGCGGCATCTATCGTACCGACGACGGCGGCGCCAACTGGGCGCCGATCAACAACGGCCTTCCCGAGGGTCGCTACCGGGGCCGCATCGGCATCGACGTGGCACGCTCGAACTCGAACGTGTTGTACGCCTTCGTCGACAACTACGAGATCGGCAACGAGCCTCCGCCCGACGCGACCGATGCGTACGGGCGCCCACGCGGTGGTCAGATAAAGGGCGCGACGGTCTATCGCAGCGACAACAAGGGCAGCGACTGGTACCAGGTGAGCGCCGACGATGCCTACATGGAACGCGCTTCGGGTACCTACGGCTGGGTGTTCGGCCAGCTGCGTGTCGATCCGAACGACGAGGACACGGTGTACTTCATGGGCCTCGGGTTGAACGTGTCGAACGACGGCGGCCGTAGCTGGCGTCGTCTCCCGGGTATGCACGGCGACCATCACGGCCTGTGGATCGATCCGGACAACTCCGATTACCTGGTGAACGTCAACGATGGCGGCGTCGACATTTCGTACGATGCCGGCGTGAACTGGAAGAACTTCAACAACCATGGGCTGTCGCTGGTGCAGTTCTTCAACATCGGCGTCGACATGGACGACCCGTTCTACATCTACGGCTCGATTCAAGACCACGGCTCACGGCGCGGAATGGTCGACTTGAGACGCGGGCGCGACAGCATCCCTGCGGTGGCGTTCGAGAACGCCCCGGGCGGCGAGGGGAGCAGCCACGCAATCGATCCCACCGACCCGAACATCGTCTACTCGGCGGGCTTCTACGGCACCATCTCGCGTACCGACCTGAGCACCGGAGATCGCGTCTCGCTCGTTCCGCAGGCCGGCGACGGCGAGCCACCGCTGCGCGGCCAGTGGGTCGCACCGTTCATCATCTCGCCGCACAACCCGCGCATCATCTATCACGGGATGAACTTCCTGTACCGGTCGATGGACCGTGGCGACACCTTCGAGAAAATCAGCGACGATCTGACCTACAACGAGTTGGATCGGATCGGCGACATCCCGTACCAGACGATCTACACGATCTCGGAGTCGCCTTTCACATTCGGGCTCCTGTACGCGGGCACCGACGACGGTCGTGTGTGGATGACGCCCGACGGTGGTGAAACCTGGAACGAGCTCACCGGCAACCTGCCGCCGCGCAAGTTCATCTCACGTATCGTCGCCTCGGCATACGACGAGGCGACCGTGTACATGACACAAAACGGCAAGCGCGACGACGATTTTGCCGCCTACGTGTGGAAATCGACCGACTACGGCCACACCTGGGAAGACATCTCGGCCAACATTCCGCTCGGTCCGGTGAACGTCATTCGCGAGGACCCCGAAAATCCCCGCGTGCTGTACGTCGGTACCGATATCGGCGTGTACGTGTCGGTGAGCGGCGGTGAGTTCTGGGAAACGCTGTCCAACGGCTTGCCGTCGACGTTCGTGTCCGACCTGCAGATTCACCCGCGCGAGCAGATCGCCGTCATCTCGACGCACGGCCGCGGCATGTTCGCCATGGACGTGCGCAATATTTCGCGGCTCACGACCGATGTCCTGGGCGCGCCGCTTCACGTGTTCGACATCGACGCCGTGGAGCTGCCGTCCGGCGGCCGTGGGCGCGGCGGTTTCGGCGACGGCGGCGCGGCGCCGCACGCCACGATCAGCTACTACCTCGAGAGTGCGTCTCCGGCGCAGGTAGTGGTCAACGATCGCTCGGGGAATCTCGTCAAGCGTCTCGATGCAACCGGCGACGCCGGCTTGAACTCGGCTGTCTGGGATCTGAGCCGCGAGGGCGCGGCGCCCGCCGGCGGCCGGCGCGGCGGCTTCGGCCGCGGCGGTGGTGGCGGCAATCGTGTGCCGCCGGGTACGTACACGATCATGGTGACTGCGGGCGGCAACAGTGCCGAGACCACGGTCGAGGTGCGCCGTTAGCAGAGTGCTGAGAAGCTCCCGG
>CBDUXW010000414.1:0-3585 GCA_965371275.1 uncultured bacterium
CCACCACGCCGTCGATCGTCGAGGCGGCCGGGACTACCGGTTCGACGTGGTGCAGCTTCATCGGCTCGGGCGCCTCGGCCGGCGCCTTGACCCGGCGAAAGTCCATGATGCTGTCGGTGGCCGGCGGTGCGTCGGGCGTCGACGACACCGCGGTTTCCGAGCCGCCGCGACGGGTTGTCGGCGATCCGTTGCCGTTCTCCGACAGTGCGGTGCGCGACGCGAGGGTGGTAGGCCGCACGGTGGCGCCGGTGCTCTGCGCGACCAGCGGGGTGAGCGGAAAATGGAGGATGCCGCTGGCCAGGTGCTCCTCGGTCAGCGCGCCGGCTGAGAAGCGCCAAGTCAGCGGCTCATAGCCATCGAGCTCGAGGCGCAGCAGGTGCTCGCCGGTCGGGGATATTGCGATGGGCACGGGGGTAGCACCTCCCACCGCAACGCCGTCGAACATCACCAGAGCGCCGACCGGCCGGCTGGTTACCCGCAAGCTGAGGGTGTCCGGTGCCGTCGAACTTGCTGGCGCCGGCGCGGCTACGGCGCCACCGGAAGTCGCCGCGCCGCTACCGGGAACGTCGTTGTCGGCCATGTCGGTCGTTTGCTCGGAGCTTGCCCCCTTGTCACGGGAGGCGGCTGCAGGCTCGGCCGCCGCGGACGTGGCGACCCGCGAAGTGGGCGTGCTCGCCAGCGTCGACGAGTCGCCACCGAGCACCGACCAGGTCGCGGCGATCAACACGACAGCGGCCATCAGGCCGGCGATGCCGGTGACCACGTGTGGCCCCGGTTGCTCCAAAACCGGCAGCGCCGCAGCGCGGCAGCGCCGCCATAAGTCGGTTGCCTTGTCGCTCAGGTCCGCCAGCGCCTTCTTGAGCACCTCGCGCGAGAAAAACTCGCCGCTGATCAGCGACACTGCCGAGCTCGTGACGCTGTCTTTGAGCTGCGGCGGGTTCCCGAGGTACGCCAGGTTCGGGTTGGCCTGCGACCACTCCCACGCTTCCGTGAGGGCGACGCCGAAGTCTGCGCAGCTCGCGAAGCGTTCCTGCGGATTCTTTTGCAGTCCGCGTGTGACCACCTCGGCGACCGTGTTGGGCACCAGCGGCGCGATCTCGTCGAGTGGCGCCGGATGACTCTCGATCACCTCGTAGATCACGGCAGTGGGTGACGTTCCCTTGAAGGGACGTTCGCCGCTGAGCAACTCGTAGGCGAGGGTGGCGACGGAAAACTGGTCGGAGGCGCCGGTCAGCTCGCCGCCGATCGTCTGCTCCGGTGACATGTAGGCCGGCGTTCCGAAGATCTTGCCGGCGCGCGTGAGGGTCGAGCCCATGAGTCGGGCAACACCGAAGTCGGTGACCTTGGGGACACCGTCCTCCGACAGGAGAATGTTGGTCGGCTTGATGTCACGATGAATCACGCCCCGCTCGTGGGCATAGGAGAGCGCGTTGCACACGGGTTCGATGATTTCCACCACTCGTTTCACGGGCAGCGGGCCGGTCGCCTGCAGCTCGGCGCGTAGGTTGCGGCCCTCCACGTACTCCATGGCGATGAAGGTGCGGCCGTCCTGATGCCCGACGTCGAAGAGGATGACGATGTTGGGGTGGGCGAACGTGCCGGCGATCTGGATTTCCTGCTCGAAGCGCTCTTGCAGGCCCCGGATGTCGGCATCCTGCGTGCCGAAATCCATGCGGATTCCCTTGATCGCCACCTTGCGACCGATCAACGGGTCTTCGGCGAGGTACACAACGCCCATCTCGCCGGCGGCGAGAGCGCGTAACACTCGGTATCTGCCGAAGTGAGAGGGAATGCTCACCCTTCACCTCCCGTCCTCGCTTCAAGTGTGTTTAAGTGACTATTAATATCTTTTAAGATAGTTGTCTTTGTTTATATATCGTGAGACGACTATAACAGCTCTTTAACAGTTCAAACAGCTTTTTTCTAACCAAAAGCTCGCGAAACCGTCGATCGATTCGGTGCTCTCCGGGGCTTCAATCCTGCCGTCTGCGGCGATAGGTTAGGAACCCTATGGCATCTCCCCCGACACTTGTTCGCAATCTCGGCTTGCTCGGCCTGGCCGCCACCGGCATTTGCTCGATGATGGGCGCGGCGATCAACGTCGTGCCGATCATGATCCAGCGCAGCGTCCCCGGCATCGGCCCGTGGGTGCTACCGGCCTACATGATCGGCGTGGCGCCGGCGATTCTGGCGGCGCTCGCGTACGCGATTCTGGCGTCGGCGATGCCGCGCGCCGGCGGCAGCTATATCTACGCGAGCCGCTCGATGAACCCCTACCTGGGCTTCGTCGCCAGCTTCTCGCAGTGGTTCGGACTGAGTATCGCCATCGGCGTGGTGTCGTACCTGTTGGTTCCGTTCCTGCGCGACATCGCCGACGCGCTGGGTTCCCCCGTATTGGCATTGGCGCTCGACAGCGGGCCGTGGCGCGTCGGTATCGCGCTGGCGTTCTTGTGGGTGTTCACCGGCGTCAACGTTCTGGGCGTGAAGTTCTACGAGCGCACGCTCGTTCCCCTGATGTTCCTGATGTTCGCCGGCGGCGCGGTGGTCGTGGTTGCCGGCTTTTCATTCAGCCAGGCTGATTTCGCGGCGGCCGTTCAGGCGCGCGACGGCGTCGACATCGCCGCCATGGTCGAAGGTGGGGCGCCAGTGTTCTCGTTGGGATCGTTCCTGGCCGCTTCGGTGATCTTGTTCTCCAGTTTCATCGGCTTCGATTCCATCGCCCAGGCGGGCGGCGAAGCCAAAAACCCGAACCGCAACTTGCCGCTGGCCATCGGGATCGCGGTCATCGGGGTGGGGACGTTCTACATGCTGTTTACCGCGGCCGTGTATCACGCTGTGCCGTGGCAATACGTCGCCGAGCGGGCCCGGATTCAGGACCTGACGGCGCCGGGGCTACTCGGCTACATGTTGTCGCCGGGTTGGACGGTGGCGATCGTGGCCGGGGCGGCGATCGCGTTGATCAACGACCTACCGGCGATGGTACTGGCCGTGTCGCGTCTGATGTTCGCCTGGGCCGAAGACGGGATCTTCCCCGCCGTCGTGACCCGGGTGAACTCGCGCTGGCACACACCGCACATCGCCATCGTCGCCAGCGCCGCGATGGCCTCGTGCGGCATTCTGGGCAGCCACTTGGCGGGCGACTTCTTCCTCGGCGTCGACATCCTGGTGACCTCGATGCTGGTGAACTTCCTGTTCATGTGCCTCTCGGTGCTGATGCTGCCGGGCCGGAATCCACAATTGGCTGGCGAGGTCAGATTCGTCACCGACCGGCGGCTGCAGGTGGCGATCGGATCGCTGGGCGCCGGCTGGCTACTGATCTATCTCGTCGTACACGTCGCCAAGGATCTCAGTACCGACGTCGGCGCCTGGTACTTCCACTCGACATGGTTGTGGTTGTTGGTGCTCGCGATCGCCAGCCTCATCTTCGTCGTGCAGTGGCGCAAGCTTCGGGGACAGGGCGTCGATTTGCGCGAACGGTTCGCCCATTTGCCTGCCCAGTAGTCACACACGAACCGCCCTCCGGTATCCTCACGGCTCAACAGGGTGCTGAATAACTCACGTGGGTGCCGCTACGGGCACCGTGGG
>CBDUXW010000415.1:0-3580 GCA_965371275.1 uncultured bacterium
CGCCCACACGACGTTGGTGTCGGGACCCAGTTCGGTCGGCAAGTTTGTTGTATTGGACACGCCGTTGCCGTTGGCGCCGCGAAAACGCGACCAGTCGTTGTCACCAGCTTGAGGCGAACGCTGGTGCGCCACCGCGGAGCCGGCCACCAGAGCGGCGACGACAATGAGCATAAAGCTGCGGAACGAGCGTTTTTCGAGCATTTTGATCCAATCTCGTGATGGTCCGGGAACGACCCCATCGATTCTAGTTGCGGCCGCCGCGGGCAACAACGTCGCCCACATCGCGTCCCTGTCAGCCGCCGCCCTCGCCCCGGTTGTACGGCCCCAGACGGGGTGGCAAGGTTAGCAGGATTCTCGTCCACGAACGTGGGGCTCGGCGCCCGCAGGCTCGGCCCAGAAGCCCCCGAAACGACGCACAGGAGCTGCTTTTACCCATGATGAAACTTCGGCCGTTTCTCGCTGTTCTGTTCGTTCTCTCGGTCGCCGCCCCCGCACTCGCGCAGGAAGGTCCGCAGTTCGCGATCACCGTCGAACCTGCGCAGCTCACCCTGGCGGTAGGCGACAAAGCTACGCTGACGGCCACGGTCAAGGATGCCGACGGTAGCGTCATCGATCGGCCGGTCTTCTTCTTCTCGCAATCGCGGCGCGCTGTCAGCGTGGTTGCCACCTCCGGCGAGGTCGAGGCGCTGCGCCCCGGCGAGTACGTCATCATGGTTCGCGTGCCCGTGGCCGCGGACGACGGTAGCCGCGGACGCGGCGGTGCTGCGCTGGCCGAAACGACGGTCGCCGTAACGGTGCCCTTCCCGCCCGTCGCCTCCGTCGACTTCGTCGGCATGCCGGGTCGGTTCTACACCCAAACGACGCTGCGCCCGCGGATCGCCATCAACGATGTCACCGGTGGCATGCGCACCGACATCGAGGCGGAGTTGACCAGCAGCGACACCTCGGTGGTCGAGGTCACGCGACTGGGTTTGCTGCGCATCACGGGCGCCGGGTCGGCAACCGTGTCGGCGAGCGCCGAGGGCGTCGGCGGCACACTGACGGTGAACGCTGTGGACAACCCGACCGCCAGTGTTCGACTCTCGGCAAGCGCCATGGAAGCCCGCACCGGTGACGTGCTGGAGTTCGAAGCGACGGCTGTGGACGGAAGCGGCAACGCCGTGCCCGAGCTGCCCGTCGAATTCACCTTCCGGGCGCGCACGGTGGACAACGATCTCGGCTCGGCCTCTTCGGGACTGATCACCGAGGACGGTCGCTTCGTGGCCGACCTTCCGGGTGAATACACGATCACGGCCGTTGCCGGCGCCGCCGTGGCCTCGGAAACAGTCGTTATCAACCCTCGCAACGTGCGCAAGTACGTCGAGATCGTCGGCCGCGGCCGCGTCTCGGACCGCAAGACCTCCGACCTGTGGGTGTTCACGGCTCCGGACGGTCGCGATTACGCCATCACCGGCACCTGGGGCGCCGAGGGCCACGCTTATTTCTGGGACGTCACCGACCCGAGCAACATCTTCATGGCGGCGACCTTGCGGGTGGACGCCCGTACCGTGAACGACGTCAAGACGTCGGAGGACGGCTCGATTTGTATCATCAGCCGTGAGGGTGCCAGCAACCGGCGCAACGGCCTGGTGATCCTCGACTGCAGCGACATCGGCAACAAAGGCGTTCCCGTGTTGGCGCGCTACGACGACCAGCTCACCGGCGGCGTCCACAACGTCTTCATTCAAGACAACCACGTGTACGCGTTGAGCGCCGGCCAACGCTACGATGTGATCAACATCGAAGACCCGACCAATCCGCACCGTGTGGGGCGCTTCGAGCTCGACACACCCGGCCACAGCATCCACGACGTCTGGCTGGTCGACGGCATCGCAGTGTCGTCGAACTGGACCGACGGCGTCGTGGTTGTCGACGTCGGCGGCGCCGGCATGGGCGGCACCCCCACCAACCCGGTGCAAATCGGCCAGTACGCCTACCCGAGCGGCTGGAATCACGCCGCTTATCCGGTGATCAACAAGAACGGCAAGAACTACGTGTTCGCCGGCGACGAGACCTTCCCGATCGAACGCAATCCACAGGGCATCGATCGCTTCTCCGGGCCGGCGGTCAACGCGGCAGGGTGGATTCACGTCATCGAGTTCGACGAGAACTGGGACAACGCCAAGGAAGTGGCACGTTACGAGGTCCCGGAGGGCGGCACGCACAACTTCTGGATCGAAGGCGACACGCTGTACGTGGCCTACTACAACCAGGGGCTGCGCGTGGTCGACATTTCGGGCGAGCTACTCGGCAACCTGTACACCCAGGGGCGCGAGATCGCCTACTTCCTGCCCGACGATCCCGAGGGCTTCAAGGCCAACGCCGCCCGCACCTGGGGCACCCAGCCATTCAAAGGCCTCATCTACGTGGCCGACAACAACTCCGGACTGTGGGCGATCAGACTAAACGACGAGCCCACGAGATAGCGGCTTCGAGCGCTGCTGAGCTGCACGTCATCTTCGGCACCGGCCCGGTTGGTCGGGCGACGATGACGGAGCTTGTGGGGCGCGGCGAGCGCGTCTTGATGGTCAATCGGAGCGGCGAGGGGGTCGTGCCCGAGGGTGTCGACGTCGTCGCCGGCGACGCCGCCGATCGCAACTTCTGTCGTGAGATCTGCCGGGGGGCCGGCGTCGTCTATCAATGCCTCAACCCACCCTACGATCGCTGGCCGGAGCTGTTTCCTCGTTTGCAGGCCGGCGTCCTCGAGGGCGCGGCGCACGCCGAGGCCAAGCTGGTGTCGATGGAAAACATGTATCTGTACGGCCTGGCGCACGGCGAGCCGTTCACCGAAAAGCGCCCGTACACCGCCATGACCCACAAGGGACGCGTGCGCGCCGATATGGCGCAAACGCTGCACGAGGCGCACAAGAAGGGCCGCGTGCGCGTCGCCATGGCCCGTGCCTCGGACTTTTTCGGTCCCGGCGTCGTGATTTCGGCGCTGGGGGCCCGCGTGTTCCGGCCGGCGCTCCGCGGAGCCGCCGCCGGCGTCCTCGGCAACATCGATTTGCCCCACACCTACACCTACGTACCCGACATCGGCAAAGCGCTGGTGCTGCTGGGAGAACGCGACGAAGCGCTCGGCCAGACCTGGCACATCCCGTCGCCCGAAACGGTAACCACGCGCCAGGTGCTCGACCTCATCTACGCCGAAACCGGCCATCCGACGAAGGTGCGCGCCGCCGGCAAACCGATGGTGCGGTTCCTGGGCCTCTTCAACCCCCAGATCCGCGAGCTCAACGAGATGATGTACGAGTTCACCGAGCCCTTCATCCTCGACAGCAAGAAATTCACCGACACCTTCGGCGACATCTCCACACCCCTCCCGGACGCAATCCGACAAACCGTGGATTGGTTCCGCGACAACCCAGCGTAATGTTCCGCGGGCGCGGACGAACGCGGCTGCAAGGCGCGCGAAGCGAGGGCGACTGAGTCGCACTGTTTGTGCGGCGAAGGGAGCCCGAACAAGCGTCCCGAGCCAACCGCTACGCTTCCGCGGGCGTGGACGGACGCGGATGCAAGGCGCGCGAAGCGAGGACGACTG
>CBDUXW010000416.1:0-3553 GCA_965371275.1 uncultured bacterium
ATCGAGAGGTCGGGCCGTCATGAGGGTGGCCCTGGTGCACGACTGGCTCACCGGGATGCGCGGCGGCGAGCGCGTTCTCGAGGGGTTCATTGATTTGTTCCCGAACGCCGAGATATTCACACTGATGCACATTCCGGGCTCGGTCAGCGAAAAGATCGAGGCACGCCCGATTCACACCTCTTTCGTGCAGCAGCTACCGGCGTCCGCCAACAAGTACCGCTGGTACTTGCCGGTCTTCCCGTGGGCGATCGAGCAACTCGACCTCTCCGGTTTTGATCTCGTGCTCTCCAGCAGCCACTGCGCCGCCAAGGCCGCCGTCACCGATCCGGGAAGCGTGCATTTGTGCTACTGCCACACGCCGATGCGCTACGCGTGGGACCAGTTCGACGCCTACTTCAGTGCACAACGCAACGGTCGTGCGACGTACTTGATAATCCGTGCGATCACCGCCTGGCTACGGCGCTGGGACAGGGCCACCGCCGCAGGAGTCGACGCGTTCGCGGCCAACTCGGCCTGGGTCGCGGGTCGCATCGCCCGCTATTACGGGCGCACGGCCACCGTCATCCCGCCGCCCGTCGACACCGATTTTTTCACGCCCGCGGACGACAACGAGCACGACGACTACTACCTGGTTGTGTCGGCACTGTCTCCATACAAGCGGATCGATGTCGTGATCGAGGCGTTCAACCGGATGCAGCGACCGCTCATCGTGGCGGGCACGGGACCCGACGCTGAACGGCTGGAGGAGCTTGCCGGGCCGACCGTCGAGGTCCGCGGCTGGGTCGACGGCGACGCGCTCCGCGACCTCTACCGCAGGAGTCGTGGGCTTGTTCTCGCGGCCGTCGAAGATGCCGGCATCGTACCGCTCGAGGCCATGGCCTGCGGCCGGCCGGCGATCGTGCTGAACCGCGGCGGCGCGCCCGAGGCCGTGATCGATGGGCGCACGGGCATTCATATTCGCGAACTGAGTCCGGCAGGCGTAGCCGAGGCTATTGACAGGGCCGACGGTGTTTCCTTCAATAGCTCGGAGATTCGCGAAGCGGCGCTGCACTACGGTGCGGATCGCTTCGCGAGCCGGATTTCCACGTTCGTCGCCGAGGCGCTGCAGAGCGCCTGCGTGGCGTCGAACCCGCCGACTCAGGACGTTCGGCGCGACCCGCAAACGGAGCTGTCGACGTGATCGGACGGATGCGCGTGTTCCAGACGCTCGCCGTGATCTCCTCCGACCTATTCGCCGCGGTGGGCGCCTTCCTGCTCGCCTATTGGTTGCGCTTCGTCTACCAGATCCGGCCCGTCGACGACCTACCCAGCGATCTCTTGGGCTTGTCCGGATACGCGGCGCTGCTCCCTTGGATCCTTGTGCTGTGGTCCCTCGTGTTCGCCGCCTTCGGGCTGTACCGAATTCGACGCACGGCGATCCGCGCCGAGGAGTACGTGCAAGTAGCGATCGCCACCACGCTGGCCATGGCACTGTTCGGCGCCGGTGCCTTCCTGACCCGGCCGACCGACTTTTCACGCCTCATGATGGGGATGTTTTACGTCATCAACCTGACGGCCGTCATTGCGGGGCGTGCCGCGATTCACCGAGCTCTCGACCGCGTGCGCCGTTCCGGCCGCAACTTGAAGCGCATCCTCATCGCCGGAACCGGGGATCTGGCGCACACCGTGATCGACAAGATGCGGCTCCATCAGGAGTTCGGATTCCGTATCACCGGGATGCTCGGCGCCGCCGAAAAAACAAGCTCCTACCGCGGTGTTCCGGTCGTCGGCGACCTGGAGGACGCTCGCGATTTTATTCGTCAATTCAGCATCGACCAGCTCTACATCGCGCTGCCGCTGTCGTCGTATCAGGAAATTCTCGATTTGCTGGGCTCGGTGAGCAACGAGATCGTCGAGGTGAAGGTCGTCCCGGACTTGCTGCAACACATCACGCTACGCGCCGCCGTCGAGGATCTCGACGGCGTACCGATCGTGAACCTCTCGGCGACGCCGCTACGCGGAATCGGAAGCGTCGTGAAGCGCGGCATCGACATCGCGGCATCGTTGTCGTGCATCATCTTGTTCGCTCCCGTGTTGCCGCTCATCGCGCTGGCGGTACGCCTGTCGTCGCCGGGCCCGATCTTCTATCGGCAAGAACGGATGGGTGTGGACGGCAGCAGCTTCGAGCTATTGAAGTTTCGCTCCATGGTCGTCGACGCCGAACGCAACACGGGGCCGGTGTGGACGGAGGAAAGGGACCCACGGGTCACGATGGCCGGTCGCTTTATCCGCAAATACAGCCTCGACGAGCTGCCGCAGTTCTTCAACGTGCTGCGCGGCGACATGAGCATGGTCGGACCACGACCCGAGCGTCCGTACTTCGTGCACGAGTTTCGGGAGCGCATTCCCCACTACATGCTGCGCCACCGCGTGCGTGCCGGAATGACCGGCTGGGCGCAGGTCAACGGCTGGCGCGGCAACACGTCGCTGGAACGACGCATCGAGTACGATCTGTACTACATTGAAAACTGGTCGCTGGCTCTCGACTTGAAGATTCTCTGGCTGACGGTGGCCAGCGGCTTGGGCCACGAGCACGGCTATTGAGCGCCGCCATATGAGCAAAAACAAGACCGTCCTGATCACCGGAGGTGCGGGCTTTCTCGGCTCGCACCTCGCCGGCAATCTCCTCGACGCGGGCGCCCGCGTGATCGTCGTGGACAACCTGCTGACTGGAGACGTCCGCAATATCGACGGCTTCCTCGAACGCGATTTCATGTTCATCAGGCACGACGTCACCCAGCACATCAACGTCGACGAACGCATCGATTTCGTCCTGCACTTCGCCTCGCCGGCTTCTCCCATCGACTACCTTCAGCACCCCATTCATACGCTCAAGGTCGGAGCTCTCGGAACGCACAACGCCCTGGGTCTGGCGAAACGCTACGGCGCCACATTCGTGCTGGCTTCAACGTCGGAGGTCTACGGCGACCCGCAGGTGAATCCACAGCCAGAGAACTATTGGGGCCATGTAAATCCCATCGGACCCCGCGGCGTATACGACGAAGCGAAGCGCTTCGCGGAGGCCATGACCATGGCCTACAAGCACGCTCACGGGTTACAGACGCGTATCGTGCGCATCTTCAACACGTACGGGCCGCGCATGCGACTGCGCGATGGACGCGCGATTCCCAACTTCATCACCCAGGCGCTGCGCGGTGAGCCGCTTACGATCTACGGCGACGGATCGCAGACGCGGTCGTTCACGTTCGTCGACGACCTGGTGCGCGGCATCGTGGCGCTGATGCACTCCGACGAGTTCCAGCCGGTGAATATCGGCAACCCTGAGGAGCTGACCATCCGCGAGATGGCCGAGGCGGTTCTCGAGCTCACCGGCACCGACAGCCCGCTGCACGAAGAACCGCTGCCCGTCGACGACCCCCAGGTTCGCTGCCCCGACATCACCCGGGCACGCGAGATCCTCGGCTGGGAGCCCACCGTGAAACTGCGCGACGGGCTGGTGCCGACAATCGAGTGGTTCCGCCAGGAGCTCGACGGGCGTGATTGACGGCTGGTC
>CBDUXW010000417.1:0-3521 GCA_965371275.1 uncultured bacterium
GGCCGCCGCTGCCGGGCGATCTCGCCGGGTCGTTTTTGCCGCCGGTGCGCACTTACCGGAATCGACGCTGAGGGGCGGCGCCACCAGCGGTCGCGCTTCGTCTAATCGGGCAAGCGCAACGCCAGCAGCTCGGCGTCGGCGTCGAGTCCGCCCACGGCCACCACGACGTACTGCTTGCCGCCGGCCATGTAAGTCATCGGCGCCGCCATGGCGTTGCGGGGCAACTCAATGGACGCGAGCAACTCGCCCGTCGCCTTGTCGAAGGCGTGCAGGTAGGGCTCGAAGCGGGTGAGCTCGACCGCGTCTTCCTCAGTGAGCACATTGCCGAGAAGCGGACCCAGGCGCATCCAGTTGCGCGCCTCCTGGCCGACCAACAGCAGGGTCTTGGTGAGGAGCGGCGCGCCGCGCTGTGACCAGCCTAGCCGCGGCAGGTCGAGGTCGCGCAGCGCCGGGTGGTTGCGGGGGCCCTCGCCGAGCGGCGACACCCAGGCGATTTCCCCGGTGCTCATGTCGTAGGCGGTAACCCGGCCGTACGGCGGTTTGGTCAACGGAAGCTCGCGCGCGGCAAGCAATGCGAGGGCAAACGCCTGGTCGTGCTCGTAGCGGTAATCGGAGGTGCCTTCTTCCGGGGACACCAGGCGGAATATCGTCGGCATGGTGATCGACGGCACGTACAGCATGCCGGTCTCGGGATCGAACGCCACTCCCTGCCAATTGGCGCCGCCGAGCGCACCGGGCAAATAGATGAACGGATCCACGGTAGGCGGCTCGAAAAAGCCCAGGAGGTTGAACCCGGCCAGCGCTTCACCGGCTTCGGCGCGCAACTCCGGCGTGAAGTCGATGATGTCGTCCTCGGAAAATCCCTGGCGCTCGAAGGGCTCCGGCCAGGTGGGAAACGGCTGTGTCGGCGCGGCGCGCTCGCCGGGCACCGTCGAGGCCGGCACCGGGCGCTCCTCGATCGGCCACACCGGCTCACCGGTGGCGCGGTCGAGAACGTAGAGAAACCCCTGCTTGCTCGGCTGGATGACGGCGCGAATCGGGCGTCCGTCGACGACGATGTCGGCGAGCACCGGCGCTGAGCCGAAGTCGTAGTCCCACAGACCATGGTGCACGGCCTGGAAATGCCAGGCGCGCTCGCCGGTGCGGATGTCCACCGCCACCAGGCTCTCCGCAAAGAGATTGTCGCCGAGGCGATGGCCGCCGTACCAGTCGTTGGTCGGCGTGCTGGTGGGCAGATACACGAGCCCGAGCTCTTCGTCGGCGGCCATGGTGGTCCACACGTTGGTGTTGCCGACGGTTGCGTAGCTGCCGTCTTCCCAGGTCTCGCTGCCGAGCTGCCCCTCCTGCGGAATCGTGTAGAAATCCCACAGGTGCTCGCCCGTGCGTACGTCCCAGGCGCGCACGTCGCCCGGCGGCCGCAAGCTCTTCGGATTGACGTCGGTGATCGAAAAGCCGGTGATGATCACGTCACCCACCACCAGGGGCGGCGAGCTCACCGCCACGTGGTCACGATCGACGGGCCGCCGCATCCCGGCGAGAAGATCGACGACGCCGTTGTTACCGAAGCCGCCGAGCGGTTCTCCGGTGGTGGCATCGATGGCCAGCAACGTGGCGTCCGAGGTACCCAGCAGGAGGCGCCCACGGCCACCCTCTTCCCAGTAGCTCACGCCCCGATGCATGAACATGGCGTGCGGCGGCTCCGAAGCATCGTACGTATCGGGGTCAAAGATCCACTTGGTCTCGCCGGTTTGCGGGTCGATGGCGGCAAGCTGGCTGGCGGTGGTGCTGGCATACAAGACGCCGTCGATGAGCAGCGGCGTTGTCTGGTAGCTGAACTGCCGTGCTCCCGACTCGCGCGGCTCGAAGTCGCTGGCCGGCGAGCGCCAACGCCAGGCCACCTCGAGATCGGCCACGTTGTCAGGCGTGATCTGATCGAGGCTCGAGTACTTGTGGTTGTAGATGTTGCCGGCGTACGAGGTCCATTCGGCGCCGGCCGTTACCGGAGCGCCGCCCCCAACCACGGGTTGTGCGCCCTCGGGTGCGGAACCGGCACAGCCAGGCACCAACAAGAGGCCGCAGACCAACACGGGCGACAGTAGAGAACGGCGGACGGGGAGCGGCATGGAACCTCCGTTTGCGAGAACAGGCGATTGGAACAACCAAGGACCTCTGAACGGATCGGGGCATGCGGGGCTCATCAGGTGCGGAGATGAGCAGAGACGGCCGCAACGTTACGGCATTCGCACATCGCGGCTCAAGGTGCGGACAGCAGAGTCCGGCGCCTTGACCGCGAACGCGCCCGCGCGGCAAGGTTGCCGAATGAAAAAGTCGCTTTGCGCCCTCGCGGCCCTGGCCATCGTCTTCTGTGCGGGGGCCGGCGATACGCTGCAGTCCGACGGCTCGATCCGCCTTTTTGACGGCCGTGTGATTCCGCCGCTACCGGAGCTCCTCGGGGTCAGGGAGCAGTACGAGTTGCGGGTGCAGTGGCTCGAGCAGAGGCATGGCCTCCTGCTCGAGATGATGAGGGAGCACGGCGTCGGGGCCTGGATCATCGTCAACCACGAGTTCAACGACGATCCGGCAACCGAGCACGTCGCCCCGGATCTGGTGTACGTCGGCCGCCGCGAGCTGCACGTCTTCGTCGATGCCGGGGAAGCAGGGCTCCAGCGCTTCTCGAGCTTCGGGCGTCCGAACGCCGACCACGCTCGACTGTTCCAGCCGTTGCCGCCGGTGGAGTCCGGGGCCGGCGGCGGCGTCGGGGCCCGCCTCAAAGCGACCGTCGATCGCTACCAGCCGGCGACAATCGCTCTCAACATGGGCGGCGAGCGGGGCCACAACAGCGCCCTGACCCACGATGCGTACCAATTTCTCGTCGAGGCGCTCGGCCCCGAGAACGAACACCGGTTGATGTCGTCGCGGGAACTGATCGAGGAGTACTTCGATACGCGCCTCGACGAAGAGCTGGAACACTATCGCCAGCTGGTGTTCGCCACCGACGTGCTCGCCCAACAGGCCCTGTCCAACATCGTGATCACGCCCGGGGTGACCACCGCCGCGGACCTGAAGTGGTGGTTCAGCCAGCAGATCGCCGACCTCGGCGTGGGCGGTGAGCCCTGGTTCGAGATCCACACGGCCGTGCAACGCTTCGACCCCGAAACCGGCGCAACGATTCCCTACGTCCATCCGGCGCCCGACGACCTCGTGTATCAGCAGGGCGACGTCATCCACCTCGATACCGGCTTCGACTATCTGGGCTTTGCCAGCGACTGGCAGAAGGTCGCCTATATCCTGCGTGACGGCGAAGACGACGTCCCGGAGGGCCTGAAGGTCGCCCTGCAAAATGCCGGGATCGCTCAGCAAGCCATGCTGGCAGGACCGCGCGCGGGCATGACGGGTCGCGAGGCGACGGTTGCGACCATGGCGATGCTCCAGGGGATCGATTTCCTGCCGAGCCTCTATTCTCACGCCATCGGCCTCCACGGCCACGCGTTGGGACCCAGTATCAACGCGCGCAACATGGT
>CBDUXW010000418.1:0-3519 GCA_965371275.1 uncultured bacterium
GCGCGTGGCCTGCCCCCGGGACGAGACCGCGGAGGGCCCGCGCACCCCGGCCGAGAAAAGTGGCGGTGCAGGGAGTCGAACCCCGGACTCGGCGGATATGAGCCGCCTGCTCTACCTCCTGAGCTACACCGCCGGACAAGGGAGGAACCTCGGGAAGGATCGGAAGCTCTACTGAAAGCTACGTTTCTCCCGGCGAAGGCCCGTAAAGAATATGGTAAGCGAGGCCTCGGGGGCAGTCAAAACCGGCTGCTCCTCAACTCGCGCGTCGGCAACCGGCACGGCAGTCAAGCCGACCTCCGGAGCCATTACCGGATAACCGTGTCAACCGTGGTCTCGCCCTCCGAGCGCGCGATGATCGCCGCCCCGCAGGAGTCGCTGAAGACGTTGACCGCGGTCCGGTACATGTCGAGCGGGCGGTCGATGGCGAGCATCGAACCGACGATGACGTTCACATTCGGGCCGCGCAGACCGATCGCCTCGAGGACGATGAAGATCACCACGAGTCCTGCCGAGGGAACCGCGGCGGCCCCGATGGAGGCCAGCAACGCCGTGAGGACCACGGTACCTTGCTGCATGAGCGTCAGCTCCAAGCCGAGAGCCTGGGCGATGAAGAGCGCGCCCACACACTCGAAGATCGCGGTCCCGTCCATGTTGACCGTCGCACCCATCGGGAGCACGAAGGAAGCCACTTTGTTGGAGACGCCGACCTTCTTCTCGACCGTGTTGAGCGTGACGGGAAGGGTGGCACCCGAGGAGCTCGTCGAGAACGCGATCAACAGCGGCTCCCGCATGTTCGCGAAGTGGATTCGCGGAGCGATCCCCCCCAGGATGAGCAACAGGAGCGGAAGCGTGACGAGGAGGTGGACCGTAATACTCGAGCCGACCGTGACCGCGTACAGCGCCAGCGGTCTGAACGCGTCGAAACCCGTCGTGGCCACCATCCTCGTAATCAGGGCGAACACGCCGATCGGCAGGAACTTTATGATCCCGGAGGTGAGTCGCATCATCGCGTGGAAGAGAGCGTCGAAGAGCCCCACCACGATGTCGCGGTGCTTGTCGGGGAGCGTCGTGATAGCCGCCCCGAAGACGATGCAGAAGAAGATGACCGCGAGCATGTCGGCGGCGGCCGCCGCCTCGATGACGTTTTCGGGCACGATATCGAGCAGCAACTCGACCGGAGAGGTGGCGGTCTGCAGCTCCGGGAGCTCCTGCTGCGCCGTTCCCGTCATGTTGGCGTCGACACCCGGACGGATGAGGTTGACCATGAAAAGGCCGACGATCACAGCAAGCAGGCTGGACAGCATGTAGTAGCCGAGTGTCTTGCTGAAGAGGCGGCCGAGCGCCTTGCCCCCGCCGACCGACGCGACCCCCGAGATGATCGAGGTGACCACCAGCGGCACGATGATCATGCGCAGGAGCTTCATGAAGAGGTCGCCGATCCAACCAAGCGACGCGGCGGCCGGCTCGCCGACGACGAGGCCGGTGATCGCACCCACGACCATCGCCGCCAGTACCTGCCAGTGGAGCTGGCGGTACCAAGGTAGATGCGGATTGTGTTCCATGGCGGCGACCTTATGCGGTACGGGGACAGGGGGCAAGCGTCCGAGACTGTTCAGCCACCATGCGCGTCAGCGGCCCGAGCACGTCCGCGCCGACGATCGCCTCCCCCTCCGACAGGTTGCTTCCGCCGGTTACACCGGCGTCTTCGGTTTTCGCTTCTTGTTGGCGGCCAGCGCCTTCTTGAGCGCCGCGTCGATGCGTTCCTCGATCTTCTCTTCGCTCTGCTTCTCGACGAGGGCGATCTCCGACACGATCAGGTGCTTGGCCTTCTCGTACATCTGCTTTTCGCGGTACGAAAGAGCCTTGCGCTGCGACAGGTGCTCGAGGTTCTTCAGCACGTCGGCCATGTCCAGGAGGTGGCCGGAGCGCATCTTCTCGGCATTCTCCTTGTAGCGACCCTTCCAGTTCGAGTAGATCTCGATGTCGCCGCTGTTGAGATGGTCGAACAGCTTCACGACCTGCCGCTTGGCGAACAGCTTGCGCACGCCAACGGTGCGGGAATTACCTACGGGAACCATCACCGTCGTCTCGTTGGCGAAGATCCGTAGGTGATAGAACTCCTGTTTGGCGCCTGCGAGCTCCCGGACCCTGACGTCTTCAACGATCCCTACGCCGTGGTTCGGGTATACGACTTTGTCGCCTGGTTTGAAACGCACGGCACCCTCGAAGTTGGCGGTGTGGGGAAATGCTGCAACTTTACGCTTCGAGAGCGTACCGCGTGTTTCCAGAAGAGTCAAATCGAGGATCGGCGCAAAGCGTTGACAGGCCTGAGTTTGCGCCGAATTGCGGGGATTTTGTGCCGATCCGGCTTTGTGCCCGTATTTCGACATACCGTCGATATTTCGACAGCAAAGTGTCGGCCCGCCGTCGTGTGAGCGATGCGCACACATCGCAGCCTATGCGCAGAGTCGCGCAAACAGCCGTTTTCCGCCCGTTGGCCGCTCGCGCGCCACTACGGCACGGCACTTGCTTATGAATTCATTGCAAGAGCCACTCGCTCCCGTCGTGGCGGCCGCCGAGGCGGCCACCCGCAACCAGGAGGTGAACCGTGCGTCGAGACTGCTCAGGTGACGCCCTTCGTACCGATCCTTTTCGCCTCACACTGCGGACCCTCGTCGCGGGTCTCGCCATCGCCGCGGCGTCGATGCTAACGCCAAGCCCGGCGAGCGCCGCGCCGACGCCACCCGCCAACGACGGCGACAAGCCCGGCACGGCCCAGGCAGCGGACTTCAAGTTCGGCGCACCGCGCGCCTCGTTCGGAATCAAGCTGGGCTGGCTGGTGCCCCGTGCCGGCAGCGACATCTTCGCGTTCAATGCCGAGCTGCTGACGCTCGAACTGGATAGCTTCAGCGCACCGCTGTTCGGCATGGAGGCCGGAATCGCCGTCAACGACCGCATCGACGTGATGTTCGGATTCCTGTTCAGCCGCAGCTCGCCGGTTTCGGAATTTCGCGACTTCGTCGACGAGTTCGGCGCCCCCATAGCCCAGCGTACCGAGCTCACCCAGGTGCCCTTGAGCGCCGGTGTGAAGGTGTATCTGACCAGCCGCGGCCGCGCGGTCGGCAGCTACGCCTGGGTGCCCGCCGCCGTCGTTCCCTACGTCGGCGCCGGGGGCGGCTTCACCTATTGGCGCTACGAACAGTTCGGTGACTTCGTCGATTTCGCCGACTTCACCATCTTCGAGGAAGTATTTCTAACCAAGGGATGGGACCCGAGCGTGTACGCCCTGGGCGGCATCGACTTCTCGATCACGCCGACCATCGCGATCAACTTCGAGGGCCGCTACGACTGGGCGGAGGGGCAAATGGCCCCCGCGTTCGCCGGCTTCGAGCCGATCGACCTCGCCGGCTTCCGCGGCATGTTCGGCATCTTGTTCCGTTTCTGATGAACCTATCCGGGCCGGTGGGGGCGACGACCCCGGGGGGCGTGGGGCCCCCGGCCAACCCCGCGCGCCGAAAA
>CBDUXW010000419.1:0-3498 GCA_965371275.1 uncultured bacterium
CGTGTATCGCTTCAAACACGCGCTCACCCGCGAGGTCGCCTACGGCAGCCTGCTGCAACACCAGCTGCGCAGCCTCCACGGCCAGGTTGGCGGCGTGATCGAGCGGTTGTATCCGAATCGACTCGACGAGCACGCCGCCGGCTTGGCGCACCACTTCGGCGCCGCCGAAGAGTGGGAAAAGGCGATCGAGTACGGACGCCGGGCGGCACAAAAGGCAAGCCGGCTGCAACGCGCCGACCAAGCTCTGCCTCTCCTCGAGAGCGTTCGCGAGTGGCTCACCAAGTTGCCCGAAAACACCGGCCGCCAGGCGCGTCTCGCTGACGTGCTCCTCGAGTTGGAGCGGGCCTGCGAAACGCTGGGCCGGCGCTCCCGGCAGCAGGATCTGATCGACGAGCTGATGCAGTTGCTGGAGCCCGCTGGTGCAAGTCTCAAGCTCGCGGAAACCAGGATCCGGCAAGGTGAATTGAGCACCTTGATCGGACAATTCGAGGCTGCCGACAAGCCTCTGAAGGAAGCCGTCGACATGACTCGTGAGCTCGGCGACCGAGAGCTGGAACGCGCGGCGCTGCGCGGCCTCGGCTTCCTGCGCTGGCAGCAGGAGAACTTCAACGAGGCCGTCGACTGCAACGAGCGGGCGCTGGAGATCAGCGTCGAGCTCGACGACGCCGCCGCGCAGGGGCGCGATCGCGCCAATCTGGCTTCCGTGTTGCGCAGCGCCGGCGAACCCGAAAAAGCCATCGCGCACATGACCCAGGCACTGGAGCTGGTCGATCTCGAAGCCAACCCGACCAACCACGCTTACTTTCTCGGCATTCTCGGCAAGATCTATCGCGACATCGGCGACGACGACAGCGCGCTCGAGACCATGGAACGCGGCCGGCGGATTTGCGAGGAGGGCCGCATCCACCTCGGATTGTGCTTCGAGCTCAGCGCCTTGGCGACCATCCACATGGAACGCGGCAATACCGACGAGTGTCTCGAGCTCTACGAGGAGATGGCGCGGGTGAGCCGCAACATCAACTACGCCGAAGGACTATCGATCGCCACGCGGCGCCTCGGCGAGCTGTTGTTTTCGCTGCACCGTGACGACGAGGCGCTGCCCTACCTGGAAGAGAACGCCGCCTTGTCGGCGCAGCTTCGTGACCAAGAGGGGGAGGCGCTCGCTTGGCGTCGCATCGGCGAGCTGCACGAACGCCGGGGTCGTGCCGATGAAGCGGTCACCGCATGGGCGAAGGTCCGACAGCTACGCGAGGAAACGCGCGATTTCAGCGGCGAGCTGGAAGCCCACGAGCGCATCGCCCGCGCCACGCGCATGCGAGACACCGAAGCCGCCATCGACCATTACAATACGGCGCTCACTCTGGCGATCGGGCTCAAAGACCGGCCCCAGCAAGGCAAGTTGCTCAACTCGATGGCGATCACTCAGTGGCGGGCCGGCAACTTTCACGAAGCCCTCGAGTTCTACGAGCGGGCGCTGAGGATTTTCGAGGAACTCGACGACGAAGTCCACGCGGGGCTCGTCCTCAACAGCATCGCGGTAACGCTGTGCGACATGGGAAAGCCGGACGACGCGTTGACGCGCGCCGCTGACGCCCTCGAGGTGAACCGCCGTACCGGGCAAGACGTGCTCGAGGGCCATTCATTGGCCGTTCTGGGTGACGTGCACTTCGGTCTGGACAATCTCGCCGAAGCACTCAATCATTACCAGTCTTCGCTCGACCTTCGCCGCGAGATCGACGATCGGCAGGGTGAAGGATGGATGCTGTATCGGCTCTCGCAGGTGTGCGCCGCGCAGGAAATGTCGGACCTGGCGGAATCGTACGAGAACGAGGCCACGCAGATTGCTGAAGAACTCGATGATAAGGAGCTGCGAGCCGCGGTAAGCGGGTCGGCTTCGGCCAACGATTAGACCAACCGATCTCGGCTCGTCCCGGTGGACGAGACAACGAGAAACAGGAGGACACATGCCCCGTTACATCATCGAACGCGCCGTCGGCACGCTCACCAAGGAAGAGCTCGAAGCGGCCTCCCGGAAGTCGATCGAAGTGCTCGACGAAATGGAGGGCGTGGTGTGGATCAAGAGTTACATCTCGGAGGCCGAGGGGAAGATCTACTGCGAGTACGATGCGCCGAATCCGGAAGCCATCATGGAACACGCCCGACGAGCAGGGCTTCCCGCCGACAAGATCTCCGAGATCAAGCTCGAGATCAGCCCCGACATGTTTCGTTAGGGACGTCGACTTAACCACACGAGAGAAACAGGGATGGCCAAGGAATTCACGTTCGATGACGAACTGCTGGCGCGCTGTGCCGAGCGAGCCCCCGAGTACGACCGCGAGAATCGCTTCTGCCAGGAAGATTTCGACGAGCTCAAGGAGGCCGGATATCTGCTGATTGCGGTGCCCGAGGAGCTCGGCGGCTACGGCATGAACCTGTTCGAGGTGGCGGCACAAACGCGCAAGCTCGCCTACTACGCGCCGGCGACGGCACTGTGCATCAACATGCACAACTATTGGGTGGGGTTGGCCGCCGACATCAGCCGATCCGGCGACAAGTCTCTCGACTGGCTGCTTGAAGAAGCCGGCAAGGGTGAGGTGTTCGCCGCCGGGCACTCCGAGTCGGGCAACGACCTGCCGGTGCTGCTGTCGAACACCCAGGCCGAGCCCGTCGACGGCGGCTACAGGTTCACCGGGCGTAAGTCGTTCGGCAGCCTGTCGCCAGCCTGGACGCGCTTCGGCATCCACGGCACAGACGCCTCCGACCCGGAAGCTCCCAAAATCGTGCATGCCTTCATGAAGCGCGACGACGATAACTACGAGATCAAGGAAACCTGGGACGTCATGGGGATGCGGGCAACCCGCAGCGACGACACCATCCTCGACGGTGTCTTCGTTCCCGACAGCCGCATCGCCCGCATCGTGCCGCCCGGCGCCGCCGGCATCGACCAGTTCGTTCTCGGCATCTTCGCCTGGGCGCTGACCAACTTCGGCAACATCTACTATGCGATGGCGCAGCGCGCCCTCGATATCACCATCGACGCCGTGCAGAATAAGCCGACGATCACACTACCCAACGGCATGTCGCATCACCCCGAGGTCCAGCACGGGGTCGCCAAGATGACGATGATGCTCGAAGGCATCGGCCCGCAGCTCAACGAAATGGCGCGCGACTGGTCCGAGGGTGTCGACCACGGCCCCGCATGGCCCGTGAAAATCCTCGCCGCCAAGTACAACGCCGTCGAAACCGCCTGGAAGGTCGTCGATCTCGCCATGGAAATCTCCGGCGGCTTCGGGATGTTCAAGAAGAGCGAGCTCGAGCGCCTCTTCCGCGACGCCCGCGCCGGCCGCTTCCATCCGACGAATTCCTCGCTATCCCACGAGTTCATCGGCAAAGGAATGCTAGGCATCAATCCGGACGATCAGCCCCCGTGGGGGTGGGCGTCCGCGGGGCGGGCGGGGTACGAAAGACCCAGCCCCGGTGGGGCGGAGCGGCCGCGGG
>CBDUXW010000420.1:0-3493 GCA_965371275.1 uncultured bacterium
GACGGCTATACCGTGTGCCGCGAGCTGCGTCAGGACGGCAACACGGTGCCGGTGACGGTGGCTTCCGGGTAGGCGTCTTGGAGCCAGTTGTGGAGCAGCGGAAAAGCACACTTGATGCCGAAGGAAATGAAGATCAGCGTCGCCCCGAGGCCGGTGAGCCCGAGGTGACCGAAGGCGATCGAGCCGGTCTCGTAGGAGTGAACGATGGTTCCGGCGAGCAGCAGTACGCCGGAGCCGACCTGGATAATCAGGTAGCGCATGCCGCTGCGGTAGGCGCGCTCGGTGCGGCTCGCCCAGATCAGGAAGACCGACGAGAACGCCAACAGCTCCCAGTACACGAACAACGTGATCAGGTCGCCGGCGAACACCGCGCTGATCGCCGCACCGGCGTACACGAGGGCGGCCACATGTTGGCCCCTGTCCTTTACCTTCAGGGCGTACACGATGCCGAGGAAGGCGGCGACGTAGAAGATGTAGCCGAATATGAGGCTGAGCCGATCGACGCGGATCAGTACGAGCGTGTAGTCGAAAAGCGATGCTTCGACGAGCGTCACGCCCTCCGTCAGCTGCCCCGCATATTGGCGCGATAGGGCGACCAGCTGCGCCAAGCCCAGAACCGGAAGAAGAAGCATGTAGGGCGAGCGCACGCGGGCGCGCAGCAACGGCACGAGCAGCGCGCCGAAGATCAGAATCCAGCCCGGCGGGAGGCTATCGATCATAGTAGTCCTCCTCCCGCTTCAAGACTTTTCGCAACTGCTTGGCCGACAACACGATGAACGCGTACGAAGCGAAGCCGAAGATGGCAAAAAATCCGAAGACCTCCTCGAACCAGAATTCGGCATGCTTGTGGTACAGCAGGTCGGCTCCGATCAAGAGCAGGCAAGCGATCCACAGGCCGAGGTAAATCTTGGAAACGTTCCCCGGATCGTCGAGCCAGTACCGCTTCTCGTCGGGCGCGGGTCCCGTGGCGGCGCTTTCGGCGCTCGGACTGTTCGGGGTCGTGTCGTCGTTCATCATCATGGCGCTACGATCGGCGATAAGAACCGGTAGAGATGGTCGGCGTAGAAAAAGAGCAACACAGAACCTGCCGCGGTCAGACACAGCGCGACGAGGCAGAACATCGGCGCCTCCTTGATCACGCCGGGAGCGCTCGCTCCCGTTTCGGCGCCGGCGGTGGCATGTCCCTCGTCGCCCGCGTCAGCTTCGCGCGGGGCGAAGAAGAAGGCACGGGCGACGATCGGCATCAGGTAGGCGATGTTCAGCAACGAGCTGATCATCAGAACCGCGACGAGCACGATGCGATCGGCCTCGAGCGCGCCCAGGGCGAGAAACCACTTGCTCCACGAGCCGCCGAGCGGCGGTATGCCGATGATGCTGAGCGAGCCGATGAAGAAGGCCGCCATGGTTACCGGCATGGTGCGGCCGATGCCGTCCATGTCGCTGATCTCGGTCTTGTGCGCCGCCACGTAGATCGCACCGGCGCAGAAAAAGAGGGTGATCTTGCCGACGGCGTGCATGGCGATGTGCATGCTGCCGCCCAGCACACCGGCGCTGGTCGCCAGCGCGGCGCCGAGAACGATGTACGAGAGCTGGCTGATCGTCGAGTAGGCGAGGCGCGCTTTGAGATTGTCTTTCGTGAGGGCGACGAGCGAGGCCGCCAAGATCGTGAACGCCGCCACGTACATGAGCCACGTGCTCACTCCGGTCTCGGCGAGCAGGTCGATGCCGAAGATGTAGACGAGGATCTTCATCACCGTGAAGACGCCGGCCTTGACGACAGCGACGGCGTGCAACAGCGCGCTCACCGGTGTCGGCGCGACCATCGCGGCGGGGAGCCAGCGGTGAAACGGCATCAGAGCGGCCTTCCCCGTGCCGAACGCGAAAAGAGCGAGAAGGATGCCGATCGCGAACTTGTCGCCGGTGCCTGCCAGGATGCCTCCGGGCCGGAAGTCGAGTGTTCCGGCCAGGTGGTAGGTCCAGATGATGGCGGGCAGCAGAAAACATATCGACGTCGTCAGCAAAATCCCGAGATAAACGCGACCGGCTCGCATCGCTTGTTCCGTGCGATGGTGCGTGACCAGCGGGTAGGTCGACAGCGTCAGTACTTCGTAGAAGAAGAAGACAGTCAGTAGATTTGCCGCAAACGCGACGCCCAGTGCTGCCGAGATCGCCACGGCGAAACATGCGTAGAAGCGCGTTTGATCCTTCTCGTGGTGGCCTCTCATGTAGCCGATGGAGTAGATCGTGGTGACGATCCACAGACCGGAGGCGACGAGGCCGAAAAGCATGCCGAGCGGTTCGACCTTGAAGGCGAGCCATAGCCCCGCCATCACCTCGACGACGAGCACCTCGGGGCGTCCGCCGGCCTGGATTTCGGGCACCAGCGACACGACAAAGGCGAACAGGACGGTCGCCGTTGCCAGGCTGGCGGTCTCGCGGAGGTTCGGCCATCGGTGCAGCAATACCACGGCGAGGGCGCCGACAAGCGGCAGACCTACCGCAATCAGGATGGTGGCAGAGGCGCTCACGAGGCGATACCGAGCAGCGATTCAGCGGCCATTCGCGCGATGCCCGCGGTGAGCGCCGAGTTGATCCCGAAATACACGATTGCAGCGAGCAACACCCACATCGGGATGAGCAAGGAAAGCGGCGCCTCGCCGAGCGTGCCCTCGCCGTCGACCGCCGGCGCCGGATAGAAATACGCCACCTCGATGACGCGCCAGACGTAGGCGACGGCGAGCAGCGAGCTGATCAGCACCACGCCGGCCACCGGCCACAGGCCTTGCTCGAGCGCGCCGAGCACCAGGTACCACTTGGAAATGAAACCGACTGTCAGCGGCACGCCGATGAGGCTGAGTCCGCCGCCGACGAAGGCAGCCATCGTCCACGGCATGGTGCGCCCCAGGCCCCGCATATCGTCGATGTGGACGGAGCCGCTACGTAGCGCGACGCACCCCAGCGCCATGAACAGGAGGCACTTCGTCACGCCGTGGTTGAAGAGATGCACGATGCCGCCGGTCAGGCCATCGACCGAAGCAAGGCTGATGCCGAGAACCATGTAGCCGATCTGGGCGACGCTCGAGTAGGCGAGCATCCGCTTGATGTTGTTCTGAAAAACGGCGACGAGCGACGCGGTGACGATGCCGATCAACGCCAGCGGCATCAGAACGGTCGAAAGCTGCATCGTTCCGAAGGCGAAGTCGTAGCCGAAGACCGTGAGAAAGAAGCGAAGTAGCACGTACACGGCCACTTTGGTGGCCGTTGCCGCCAAGAACGCCGTCGCCGCCGATGGCGCGTAGGCGTAGGCGTTCGGCAGCCAGAGATGGAGCGGAAACAAGGCCATCTTCAAACCGATGCCGACCACGAAAAAGGCGAACGCCGCCCGCACCGTTCGCGTCTGCAGCACCGGTTGGATCTGCACCGCCATGTCGGCCATGTTGAGCGTGCCCGTCATGATGTAGAGCAGGCCGATGCCGAGGAGGATGAACGTGGC
>CBDUXW010000421.1:0-3472 GCA_965371275.1 uncultured bacterium
CGCGCGCGCCTTCCGTGGCGCCAGCACACGCCAAGACGACGTGACGCTGATGTTGCTGCGCTGGCGGGGATAACGCCGATTCTTGTCGGCAAGCCGACGTCAGGAGTCGTCGGCCGCCGGGCGGTGGGCTCGTCGCCGTTCTACCAGGCGGCGCAAACGCTCGGCCAACTCCGCCTCGAATCCACGGTCGGTAGGCTCGTAGTAGGTACGCTCCGCCAATTGTTGCGGCAAGCAACTCATGTCGCTGACGCCATCTTCCTCGTCGTGGGCATACCGGTAGCCCGCGCCATAGCCCCACTCGCCCAGCAATGGCGTGACCGCATTGCGTAGATGCATCGGCACGGGCGGATTCTCACCTTCCGTCACGTCGGTACGTGCAGTGGCATAGGCGCGAGATAGCGCGTTACTTTTCGGCGCCAGGGCGAGATAGACGGTGGCCTGGACCAACGCCAGATTGCACTCGGGCAGGCCGATTCGCTCGACGGCGTCGGACGCCGCCAGGGCCACCGGCAACGCCTGCGGCGCCGCCAGGCCGATATCCTCGGAGGCGATGCGGATGAGACGGCGGGCCACGTAGCGCGGCTCGACGCCGCCTTCGAGCATGCGCACCAACCAATACAGTGCGGCATCGGCGTCGCTGTTGCGGATGCTCTTGTGTACCGCGGAAATCAGATTGAAATGCTCCTCGCCGCCCTTGTCGAAGCGCACCATACGGCTCTGCATGGCCTCTTTCGCGGCATCCTCGTCGATCACACCGTCGCTCCGACGGGCGATGTTGGCGGCAATCTCCAACGTCGTCAGGGCCACGCGCGCGTCACCATCGGCAAACACGGCGATGTTCTCGAGTAACTCGGCGTCGGCCGTTACCCCTGAGCCTCCGAGCCCGCGCGGCGCTTCGTCGTCGAGCGCCCGACGCAAGATCTGTTGCAGGTCGTCGACGCTCAACGCCCGCAGCTGTACGACACGGCAGCGCGACAGCAGGGGAGAGACGAGCTCCAATGCCGGGTTCTCGGTCGTCGCCCCGATGAGAACCAAGTCGCCGGCCTCGAGAGAGGGGAGAAAGGCGTCTTGCTGCGCCTTGTTGAAGCGATGGATCTCGTCGATGAATAGAATCGTGCGGCGGCCGAGTTGCCGGTGACGGGCAGCGTCCTGGGCCACCGTGCGTACGTCGCGGACGCCTGAGAGCACCGCCGAGAGGCCCACGAAATCGGCTCGGGTGGCGTTGGCGATGAGCCGCGCCAAGGTCGTCTTGCCGCTGCCCGGCGGGCCCCACAAGACGATCGACGTGAGCTCGGCCCCGTCGATGATCTGGCGTACCAGCTTGCCGGGGGCGGCGACGTCAGCCTGGCCGATGAACTCCTCCACGGTACGGGGCCGCATACGCTCGGCAAGTGGCGACGGGGTCGACAGGTCGAGATCTTCGAACAGGCGATCGGTGGTGTCGGGTACCATGCGGGAGTTCGGGGCCGGAGACAACGATGGGCGAAATCTACACCAGCAATGCGACGAATGGCAAAGTCGACCCGGCAGATCTGGAAGCTGCCGCTGCGGCATTGTGCGACGGGAAGGTGGTCGTCTATCCCACCGAGACCTTTTACGCGCTCGGCGCCCATCCCCGCCGTGTGTCCGCCTTGCAGGAAGTACTTCACCTGAAGGGCAGGGACGCGGCCGCCAAGCCCTTGCTGCTGTTGATCGATCGCTTCGAGCGCGTTGACGATTGGGTGGTCGATCCCCCGGCCCAACTCGCCGCGTTAGCGGAGCGCTTTTGGCCGGGTCCGTTGACTCTCATTCTGGGTGCCGCGGCACATGTGGCGGCGCCGATCACCGGTGGGGGAGATACGGTGGCGCTGCGCCTGACCTCTCATCCGGTGGCCCGGGCGCTGATCGAGCGTTGCGGTGGAGCCCTCACCGGCACCTCCGCCAATCCAACGGAACGTCCGCCCGCGATCGATGCCGCCGGGGTCAGGCGCGGCTTCGGCGAAACGGCGATGCACATACTCGACGCCGGCACGACGCCCGGCGGCTTACCCTCGACGCTGCTCGACCTCACCACCGACGAGCCACTCATACGACGAGCCGGAGCCGTCGCGGCTGACGAGATCGAAGCGCTGTTGAGACTGCTATAATCCGCCTGTCTACCGAGGAAGGGGCCGGCGAGCACATCCCGGCGCCGCCGTTGCACACAGCAATCCGTGGGCCTTCGTGTCGAGCAGGAACGAGACAGATCTGACGCTGAGCGCGTGCATACCGCAGGCGGAAACGCCGCGTTACTGGATCCACACGTACGGCTGTCAGATGAACGTGCACGACTCCGAGATCTATGCGGGCCAGTTGCGCCGGCTCGGGTACGCGCCGGCGGATTCCCCCGAAGCCGCCGATGTCATCCTCGTCAACACGTGCAGCGTGCGCGAAAGGGCGGAGGAAAAGCTGTTCTCCGAGCTCGGACGCTTGCGCAGCCTGAAATTGCGGCGCCGCGACGGGGCGCCGGTGCCGGTCAAGATCGGGGTCACCGGATGTATCGCGCAGCAGCGCGGTGAGGGGATTCTAGAACGCGAGGCAAGCGTTGATTTCGTGCTCGGCACGCGCGCCATCCGATCCCTTCCGCAGGTTCTCGAGGCGTTGGATTCAGGCGCCGGCCCGCAGGTTGTCACCGACGACTACATCGACTTCGACGCCGCTGATGCGGAGCGCTCGGATCGGGTCAAGGCTTTCGTCACGATCATGGAGGGCTGCAACAACTATTGCTCCTTTTGTATCGTGCCTTCGACCCGCGGCATGGAGATTTACCGCAGCACTTCCGGCATCGTCGACGAGATCGTCGGCCTCGGCCTGCGCGGCTACCGCGAGGTCACGCTGCTCGGTCAGAACGTGAACTCGTGGCTCGATCCCGACAGCGATCTCGATTTCCCCGGCCTGTTGCAGCATATCGATGAGCGGCTCACCGCCGGCGAGGGTTCCGGTGTGGAGCGCGTCCGTTTCCTGACGTCGCACCCCAAGGATCTGTCGCCCCGTCTCATCGAAGTCATGGCGCAGTGCCGGACGATCGCGGAGCACTTGCACCTGCCGGTGCAGTCGGGATCCGATCGAGTATTGGGTCGGATGAACCGGCACTACACGCGATCGGAATACTTGCTACTGGTTGATCAACTGCGCCAGGCGATGCCCGCGGTCGGCGTGTCGACCGATTTGATCGTCGGGTTTCCCGGCGAGACCGAGGACGATTTCGAGGCAACGATGGAGCTGGTGCGTCGCGCTCGCTACGATTTTTTCTATTCCTTCGAATACTCGCCGCGGCCCGGGACCGGGGCGCTCATGTACGAGGACTTGGTAACGCCGGAAGACAAGCGGCGCCGTCTTGTGACGCTACAGAATCTGCAACGCGACATTCAGGCCGACAAGAACGCAGCGTGGACAGGGCAGACGGTGGAGATACTGGTCGACGGTATCAGTAAGAAGTCGCCCGACGAGGTGA
>CBDUXW010000422.1:0-3459 GCA_965371275.1 uncultured bacterium
CGCACCTCTTCCGGCGTCAGGCGCACTTCGCTGGGCTGGCGAACGAGCTGCTGCGAGCGGGCGAGCTCGACGTTCCATGCTTCGTCGATTTCCATGAGCTGAGCCAAGCGTTCGCCCTGCGACGCGCTGACGTCATGTTGCTCCGTCGGATCGTTGCGCAGATCGAACAGCCATCCACGCGTATTGTACTTGAATCCGTCGACGATGAACACACGGCGCGACGGCATCTCGCTGAGCACCACGCGGCTCTGGGTTTCGTCGCCGTCCCAGAGCGGTGCCAGGCCGAACCCCTGGAAGTGCTCGGGAACGGGTACACCGGCCAGCTCCAGCAGCGTCGGGGCGACGTCGATGTTGCGCGCGTAGTCGGCGACGCGCAGTCCGTCGGGGACGCCGGGACCGGCGATGATCAGCGGCGTCTTGATGAGCTCGTTGTACAGCGTGTGCGAGTGGTGGGCAACGAACCCATGCTCGCCGAACTCTTCGCCGTGATCCGACACCACGGCGATCACCGTGGACTCCATCAGGCCGTTGTCGCGCAGGAAGTCGAAGACCCGGCCGAGCGTGTCGTCGAGCCCGGCCAGGTCGGCGTCGTAGAGCGTCACGATGTGCTCCAGGTCAGCCTCGCTGATCTCCATATCGCCGCTGTTGATCGCCTCGACCTCCTCCAGGGTCAACCGGTCACCCAGTGGCCCGGAGTAGTCGTGCTCGAACCGGTCGATGAACTCCGGCGCCGGCTGATACGGCAGGTGGACCTGAAAGGAGTGCAAGAACAGGAAGAACGGCCTTTCGTCTCGTGACTCCAGCCAGCCCGTGATGCTTTCGAGGTTGCGCTGCGCGTTGCGCGGGCGCCGCGTGGCGCGCAGCCTCTCGTAGGTCTCGAAGCCGCGCCGATAACTCTCCCCCGGAAGCTGTGTGAACGCCACCGTGGCGTAGCCGACGTCGCGAAAGACCTCGGCGAGCAGCGGAATCTCGGCATCCAGCACTTCACCGTGCGACCAAACCCCATGGACGGTGGCGTACAGCGAGGTAAGCAGCGAGGTCTGCGACGGCGCGGTGTACGGCGCCTGCGAGTAGTTGTTCAGAAATACCACGCCGCCGGCTGCCAACTCGTCGAGGTTGGGGGTCGTGTCGCGCGTGTATCCGTAGGCGCCGACGTGGTCGGCGCGCAACGTATCGACGGAGATCAGCAGAATGTTGGGAGGGGGGTCCGCGGGTGAGCAGGCGGCGACAAACACCGCGCCGATGGCTGCCGCCAGTCCCAACCTGAGCCTCTCAGCGGGTCGTGAAGCAAGCGAGCGCACCGGGAGCGCCCGGTTCCGGAAGGCAGACATGACGCCGCTCATGCTAGCAGGCCGCGATGAATGTGGGGTCGGTCGGGTTACGCCACCCGGGCCTAACCGACCACCGCTGAGTCCGCTCGACCGGCAGCCGCTTGATCGAGCCTCCCCAGCAACGCCTCTGCCTGGCGTCCCACCCAATCGGCCACGAAAGCCAGGCCGCGCAGGCGACGACGGGCCTCACCCACGTCGCCGCGCAGCAGCAAGGCGTTGGCCAGATACCAATCGGATATTCGCCCCGCCCGTGTCGAGGACGTGCCGGCGGTCAACATATCGATCGTCCTGCCCGACAGATCGCCGGTCATATAGAGGGCGATTCCGAGGTACGCGGATGCTTCGGGGCGCGCGTTGAGGCGTTCGATCAACGGTTCGAGCTTGTCGATGGCGCTGGTGTAATCGCCACGAACCAACAGGTCCAACCCTTCGGCCAGCACCATGTCACTTGGCGCAACCTCTTCGCGGTACCCGTAGAGGAAGTCGTGGAACCAGCGCGGCACCGGCTCACTGGTGGCGTGCGCGGCCCACGGATTGGGAGCAAGCTGGCGCGCGATCACGAACCCCCCGACCAAACCGGCAGCGATTGCCAACACCAGAGCAGCGACCCGGGTGCCCCGCGGCACGCGCGGCGCCAACGTCGATTTGGCGACGCGGGAGCGCAGCAACATCATGGTGCCGAGCCGGTCTCCGCACGTCGCACAGTCGCGACAATGCTCGACGATGGCGCGTGCCTCGTCTCCGGACAGCGCACCGTCTACGTAGACGGTCAATTCCTTGAGCGCCGGATGACCGCCGGCGTACGGACGCCTGCCCGCGCCTCGTATCGCCGAAGCGAGGTAGTCGAGGCCCTCCTCGATGTCGCCGCTGACGTCGTGAACGCCGACGCGACGGCGCCGCGCCACCGCGTCGAGCGGCAGCGGCGGACGACGCAGCAGCAGTTGCTCGAGGACGCGCCGGTGCTGTTTCGGCAACTCGCGGAGCTCTTGTGCAGCCACGTCGGCAGCATGGCGCGGGTCATTGGTGTCGTCGTCGTCGGTCAGCAGGCTGAGAACGCTACTCTCGGCAACCGACTCGGTGGTTGCTTTGCCGCCGGCGCTCACGCTCTCTTGGCGCTGGCGCAACAACTCGACCGCCGCGGTGCGAATGCCGCACAGGACCCGTTCGTGAGCCCGACGTTCGCTGCTCGGCTGGTCGGGAGATTGGAGCGCCCGGCGCACCGCCAGACGCACAATGTCATCGGCGTCGGCACGGTTTCCGGTGAAGGCGCGAGCGTACAGCGTCCAAGCTGAATAGCGGCGCTGGCAGGCGCGCCGTACGGTTCCCTCAGCATCTCGCAGCATGAACGGGCACTCCCCTCGGAGTTGCCTGGGGGGCAGCCACCACCTGTGTGAGCTATAAAAGGTTAGCTGGGAGCGCCGGCGGGCGTCAACGCCCCACCGCGCAGCCGCCGTCACGGGGATTGCTTCTTCGGTTCTCTATACTGGGCCCGATGAATACCCGAAAACAGCTCCTGCGCCGCAACCTCCTGTCGTGCCTGGTGCTGGTGAGCGCCTGTGGAGGACCGGTTGCAGCACCGCCCGGCGCCGTGCCGCGCCCCAACATCCTGTTCATATCGATCGACGATCTCAACGATTGGATCGAGCCGCTCGGCGGACATCCGCAAGCGATCACGCCGAACCTGAACCGCCTGGCCGCGGAAGGCATGCTGTTCACCCGGGCCTACACGCCGTCGCCGTCCTGCAACCCGGCGCGCACGGCGCTGTTAACGGGGCTGCACACCTACACTTCCGGCATGTACTCCAACTACCAATGGTGGCGCGAGGTGCTGCCCGACGCCGTCACCCTGCCACGCTACTTCAGCAACAACGGCTATTGGTCGGCGGGAGCCGGCAAGATCTTCCACAACAACATGGCGGATCCGATTTCCTGGGACGACTACTTCCCCTCCCTCGAGCGCCACATGCCGCCCTACCTGAGGCCGGCGCCGGGTTTCACCATGAACATGCCGGTATTCGACGCGATGTACGGCGATTTCGACTGGGCACCGCTCGACATTCCGGTCGAGGACACCGGCGATTATCAATCGGTGCAGTGGGTCATCGAGCAACTGCAGCGACCGCACGAG
>CBDUXW010000423.1:0-3459 GCA_965371275.1 uncultured bacterium
AGTGACCGTATTCGAATAGACATCGGGAGCGGAGGTTAACACCGTGGCGGCGGAATCGGAGGTGTGGAAACAATCAGGACAGCGCCGCCGCCTGGGCGGGCGGCGGTTGTTGCGCACCGGGTGCCGTCGCGACGCCACGGCCGCGGTGGCGCGCGGCCAGGTACATACCGCCCAGCCCCGCTACGATCGCCGCAAGCCACACCAGAAAGCCGACGTAGGGAATCTGCGTCAAGAAGTAGAAGAGCACTAGCCCCACAGCGAGCGAGGCGTACGCCGACGGCTCGGTGCCGACTCGAGCGGTGCGCAGCAACCAGTCTCCGACCGTCTGCGCCGCCACCAGACGGGCAAGGTACACGGCAATCAGATACACGCTCAGGCCGATCAATCCCAGCGGAATGGTGATCAGCAGGACCATCGCGAGGATCGCCGCTGCCGGCAGCACCACTGCGACGACGAACCCGAAGCCGAGCCCCAGCGCCGGCTCACCGGCCAGCGATGCCGCCGGCCGGCGCGCGGTCTCGCCCCCCACGGCCAGGAACAACGCGCCGACCAGGAAGCTGGCCAGGAACCACCAAATTCCCCAAACGAAGCTCCACAGGCTCATCCAGCCCCGCACCCCGTCCACCGCCGCGCCGATATCGAGGACTACGGCGTCGTCCCGCGGCACGGCGTGCTGGGTCTCGCCGAGAACCCGCGCCGCCGGGTCGATCGTCGCCGGGCGCGGCGACTCATAGCGCAGGTCGCCCTCGATGACGGCGTTCGGGCCGAGCTCCAGCTCGCCCGCTTCGATGCGTACGTCGCCGACAACCGTGCCGTCGATCATCACCGCACCGGCGGCGTAGATAATGGGCCCGCCGACGTGGCCGTTGATGGTCAGCGCTCCGGAGCTGCCGTGGATGGCGCCGCCGATGCTCCCGGTCTCGGCGATCGTCATGTCGGCGACAAACGCGTAGAGGTCGCCCTCGATCGCGCCGCCGACGATTCCTGTCTGCGCGAAGACGAAAGCGTCGCCGCCGATCCGCCCGTCAACACTCAACTCGACCCTCTGGCCGCCCATGAAGGCGTTGTCGGCGATATCACCCGACACCGTCGGCAACCAGGCCCACACGAACAGATCGTTCGCCGCCTCATCGAAGTCAAAGATATCGTTGAAGATGAATCGCGTATCGCCGGCCCGGATGTCTCTGCCGCGGCCGCCGATGCGTTCTTCTTGACGCAGCGAAAACTGCTCGGCCTCGTCGGGATCCTGGCTCTCCGCCCCCTCCTGCACCGCCTGCAGGGGTAGCTGTCCCGCCGTGCATAGTGCGGCGACCAGCACGATCAGAAGCTTCTTGTAGCGTTCGGGCGTCATGTCTTCAGGACAACTGTGAGGGAGTCTGAAGTGTACGACCGGTCGAGAAGCTGCGGCAGCGAATGCCGTTCAGCGGCCCCGACGGCCGGTGAGCGGTCGCAGATAGTGAGCGGGCGGCGGCGCTCATCACCACCCGAGCAACTGCCGCAATTCGCGCGCCCGACGGCGTGAAACATGCACCTCCACGCCCACCGGCTCCCGCAGAAAGGCGCTGTAGGTACCGGAAAACATGGGCGCCAGATGATCGATCCACCCGAGGTTGATGATCGCTGCGCGCGACACTCGAAAGAACGGCGGGCATGGTAGGCGCGTCTCGAGCTGCCCGAGCCCCTGCCGGAGGCGATGCTTGCCGTCTGCGGTGATCGCCCAGGTGATGGTGTCGTCTACCGTCAGGCAGGCGATATCGTCCAGCGCCAAGCGGATGATCTTGCCGGCGCGATGAGCGGCAAGGTGTCCGACGGCGTCGCGATCCGTCCTCGGTTCAACGGCCCTGTCGTCTCTACCCGGCGCTTCGACGTCGGCAGCGGCGCCGGCCTCGTCCGCGGGCTGGGGGCCGCGGCCGCGCTGCCACAACACCCGGCGTACGCGCTGCAGAGCCCGCGCCAACTCCTTCTTGCCGATGGGCTTTACCAGATAGTCGGTACCTTCGAGCTCGAATGCCTCGACGGCGTGGTCCTCGTATGCAGTCGTGAACACGGCCAGCGGCATGACGTCGTCGGTCAGCTTGTCGCGCAGGCCGCGCAGGGCCTGGAGGCCATCGATGCCAGGCATGCGCACGTCCATGAACATCACGTCGGGATGTGCCTCGAGCGCAGCGGCGATGGCCTCGTCACCGGTCGTCGCCTCGCCGACCACTTCGACGTCCTCGTGGTCCTTCAGCAGTCGGCGCAACCGGCGACGCGCCAGCGGTTCGTCATCGACGACCAGGGCGCGGACCTTCATTTCTTGGGAACCTCGATTTCGATCACGGAGCCTCCGGACTTACCTTTCGTGACGGTCATGCGCGCGGCGCCCCGGTAACTGAGCGCCAGGCGCTTCTGCACGTTGCCCAACCCACCGCCGGCGCCGGCCGTGCCGGACTCGACGGCGCGCCCGATGCCGGCCAGCGCCGCGACGGCCACGAAACCACCGAGCTTGTCGCGAACCTCGTCCGGTAGCCCCGGCCCGTCGTCCTCGACGGTGATGCGTACTATCTCGCTCTCGTTCTTGACGCTGATGCTGACAAGGCCGCCCTCGGGACGCGGCGCAACGGCATGTTGCACCGCGTTTTCTACCAGAGGCTGAAGAATCAGGCCTGGTATCAACACTTGGGTCGCGCCGGGATCGACGCTTTGCTCGACTCGCAGGCGGCGACCGAACCGCGCCCGTTCGACGCGCAGGTAGCGTTCCACCGCTTCCAGTTCCTGCGCCAACGGTACGGTGTCGACCGCCGACGACCGCAGACTGTAACGCAACAGAAACGCCAGGTCGCCGATCAACTCCTCAGCACGATCGGGGTCGTCGTGGGTCAGTTCGGCGAGCGCATTGAAGGCATTGAAGAGGAAGTGTGGGTTGATCTGAGCCTGCAGTGCCTTGAGCTGCGCCTTCAAAGCGGTCTCCCGTAGAACCGCTTCGCGAATGCGGTGCTCTTCGACCTCGCGGCGCATGCGTGAGTGGGTATACACCGCCGCCGCCACACCCAGCCCCAGCAGGATACCGGCAGCCGCCAGATACGCCGCTTCATACGCTCTCGTGATCCAGTAGTTGATGCTGTTGAAACGCGGCGCCGCCAGCGTCGCCCAAACAGCGACAATCGTGCCGATCAATACGATTGTCAGGTTCAGCGGGCGGCGGAGAAAATCCGGGAACGTGGAATATGTCGGCTCCAGCGCCCGACGGAGGAACACGCCGGCAACCACGCCGCAGCCCAGCGCCCACTCGGGCATCCACTCGCGGTGCAGGTAGTACAACAGGAACATGGCCACAACCGAGCCGCCGAGCGCGAAGAGCGCCTCGCGAACAAATGCGCGGGGCTTCATCGAACGTAGACTGCCAGCAGCGTGACGTCGTCGAATTGCGGTGCGCCGTCGGTGTGGGCGCGCACCGCGTCTCTCACCGACTCGATGACC
>CBDUXW010000424.1:0-3440 GCA_965371275.1 uncultured bacterium
AAGAGTCCCGTGAAGAGCGACGCATGGGAGGCGAGCGACCCCGTCGAGGGCGAGCCGACCCCCGTGGCCGACGTCGACAGGCTCGACGAGGAGCTGCTGCTTGCCGACCTGATCATCGCCGAGAAACGGCTGGAGAAGATCGACGAGGCGGTACGAAAGGGAATCGCCACCAACGAGATCAAGCTCCAGGGCAAGGCGCTCGAGCATGTGCGCGAAACGCTCGAGGCGGGCGGCGCGGTGCGCGACCTGGATCTGACCGCCGACGAGACGCTGGCCATCAAGGGCTTCCAATTCCTTACCCAGAAGCCTGTTCTGGTGATCGTCAACTCCGACGAATCGTCCTTCGCCAGTAATCAGTCCGTTCTCGACGAGATCGCACAGCGCCACCGCGCCATCGAGTTCGCCGGCTCGTTCGAGATGGAGCTGGCCCAGCTCGAGCCCGAGGAAGCATTGGCGTTTCGCGACGACATGGGGATCGAAGCGTCGGCGCGCGCCCGCCTCACCAAGCTCGCCCACGAGGTGGTGGGCTACCTGAGCTTCTTTACCGTGGGCCCCAAGGAGGTTCACGCCTGGAACGTGCGCCATGGCGACACCGCGGTCGACGCGGCCGGCGCCATTCATACCGACCTGGCGCGCGGGTTCATCCGCGCCGAGCGCTTCACGTTCGACGAGATCATCGAGCACCGTTCCGAGAAGGCACTCAAGGAGGCCGGGCTGATTCGCCTGGAGGGCAAGGACTACGTCGTTCAAGACGGCGATATTCTGCTCGTGCGCTTCTCGGTGTAAAGTTCCGCCCTCACCGACGTAACCACCAGCGGGAGGCGCTGTGGAGTCCGGTACGCGACTGGGGATCTACGAGATCGTCGACTTGCTCGGCGAAGGCGGCATGGGCAGCGTGTACCGCGCCCGCGACACCAAGCTCGGCCGCGACGTGGCGATCAAGGTTCTACTCGGCGATCTGACCAACGATCCGAAGTTTCTCGCCCGCTTCGAGCGCGAGGCCAAGCTGCTGGCGTCGATCAATCATCCCAACATCGCCACGATCTACGGCTTCGAAGACGGCAACGGAGCCCCCTACCTGGTACTCGAGTTTCTCGAGGGCGAGACCCTCGAGCGGGCACTGCGGAGGGGCCGACTGCCGATTGCCGCCGCGCTCAGCACTTGCAGTCAGATAGCCCGCGCGCTGGAGGCGGCGCACGAGCGAGATATCGTGCATCGCGACCTGAAGCCCGCCAACGTCATGTTGTGCCGAGACATCGTCAAGGTCCTGGATTTCGGTATCGCCAAGTCGTTCGCGGCCGATGCATCGTTCCTGACCCGCGACCACACGAGCGGCGCTAATCTCACCGACACCGGTGCCTTGATCGGCACGGCCCCGTACATGAGTCCTGAACAAATCCGCGGCCGCGATATCGACCGGCGCTCCGATGTATGGGCCTTCGGCTGCGTCATGTACGAGACGCTCACAGGCAGCGGACCGTTCACCCGCGAAACGGTGGCCGACACGCTGGCGGCGATCCTCGAGCACGAGCCCCGTTGGGAGTCGCTGCCCGATGAATGCCCGGCGAACGTCGTGCAGTTGTTGCGTCGCTGCCTACAAAAGGACATCGAGCGGCGCACCCGCGACCTGTGGGACGTTCGCCTCGAGCTCGAGGAGGCGCTCGCTGAAGTCGCGCCGCAAGATCAGGCTGCCGCCGCACCAGCCGGCGAGGCGCCCGCGGCGACGGCTACGGCAGCCGGCGCGGTCTCTGCCCCGAAAATCGACGACGCCGCCAGATCGCGCGTGCGGCTCACCGAGGGTGAACGACGTCGCGCCACCATCCTGACCTCGACCGTCGGCGGCTACGGCGCAATGGTGGAGCAGCTTGCCGTTGATGACTCGCAACAGGCACTCGGCGAGATCCATCGCATCGCCAAAGAAGTCGTCGAAGCGCAGGACGGCGTCGTGAACCGTTTCGCCGGCGGTGAGCTGTTGGTGCTGTTCGGGGTTCCGACGATGCACGAAGACGATCCTCTGCGGGCGATCCGTGCGGCGCTCGACATCCACGCGAAGGTCCGCGAATCGTTGCACGAGGTAGAAGCCCGCGTCGGCGAGCCGGTGCGCATGCAAACCGCGATTCACTCCGGACCCCTGGTTGTCCGTATCGCCACGCAAGGCGACGAGGAATACACGATTGCCGGATCCACACTGCAAGTGGCGGATCGGCTGGCGAACGAGGCGCAATCCGACGAGATTCTGATCACCGCCGACTGCCATCGGGTGGCCGCGCCCTTCTTCGAGACCGAACCGCTGCAGGCGATCACGTTACGCGGAACGAAAGAGCAGGTCGTTCCCTATCGGGTCACCGGCGAGTCCAGCCGGCAAAGTCGTCTCGAGGCCGCCGCCCAGCTCGGCCTGACCCGCTACACCGGTCGCGATAGCGAGCTCGACGAGCTGCGGGCGTGCTTCGCCGCGGCGACGGGCGGCAACGGCCAGTTCGTCACGCTCGAGGGGGAGGCAGGCGTCGGCAAGAGTCGGTTGGTGTACGAGTTCTGCCAGGGAGACGACTGCGCCCAGGCAACTGTTGTGCAGGGACGTTGCACCTCGGACAGCGCCGGAATTCCGTACCAGCCATTCATCGAGGCACTCAACGTCGTCCTCGAGATACCCGAGGACGTGCCGGCGGTCGACGTCGAATCCGTGGTCGCCACGATCCTCGCCATCAACCCCGATCTCGAGCATTTCATACCGCTTTACCTGCACCTGCTGTCGATCGAGAGCCCGGATCACGAGCTGCCCCAGCATCTTCAGGGCGACGACTTCCGTGTCGCCATGCTCGAAGCGCTGTCGGCAATTTTTACGCTGCCGGCCGGTACGCAGCCGGTTGTCATGTTGCTGGAAGACTGGCACTGGGCTGACGATGCGTCACGAGAAGTGTTGTTGCAGCTCGCCAGCATGCTGCCGGCATTCGCGATGCTGGTCGTCGTGACGCATCGACCGGAAGGCGAATTTGATTGGGGCCGCGGTACCGAGCGACACCAACTGACCTTGGAGCCGCTGGCAGAAGAGTCCTCTGTCGAGGTCATCAAGTCGGTGCTCGGGGTACGCAGTTTCCCCGCCGATCTCGCCGAGCTCATTCATGAGCGCACGGGGGGCAACCCGTTCTTTCTCGAGGAGCTATGCCACACGCTCCAGGAGGAAAGCATCGTTCGCATCGAGGACGAGCGAGCGACGCTGACCGGCTCGCTGGACAAGGTCTACCTGCCGGACACGGTCCAGGCCGTGATTCTGACGCGGCTCGACCGCCTCGATCGCGCGCCCCGAGAGGTGGTGCGCCTGGCATCCGTTGTCGGCCGAGAGTTCAGCCGCCGCATTCTCGAGGAGACGATGCCGGACGCCGGCGGTGTGCGCACCGCTCTGGAGCAACTCAAGGAGCTGGGTCTCGTACAGCAGATCGCCG
>CBDUXW010000425.1:0-3438 GCA_965371275.1 uncultured bacterium
AACTCGATGGGGACGCCTCCTGCTCGCTGCACCCGGTACACGCGATTCACGCCGACACGCGGTTCGATGGAGCCGAAGATCTCGAGGTTCTCGGCGGCGCCGAAAACGAAGCCGCCGGCGACCCCCGCCGTTTCGATGTTGGAGTCGCCCGGCTGATAGGCGTCGGCGATGTAGTCGACGTTGACCGCGAATTTTCCGGGCGCCAGGATGGCGGCCAGAGGCACGGTGAACAGTCCGGTTGTCCCTCCGGTGGTGGGATCTTTGTGGGGTGCCTGCGCGGTAGCGGCGGGCGCGGAAGCGATGAGGACCGCAGCAACAACCAACGCGCTCAAGCGTCGTGCTTTCACGGTGTACGACTCCTTGCCGAAATCCGGCTTTTGTGGCGGGCGAAGCTGTTTTTTCGTCGGGCGCCGAAATAAGGGCACCCGGGTCAGATTTCTACAAAAAGAATAGGTCCGGACAGGCCCAAATTCAAGGTTTTCGGGCGATTTACGGCACTTGCGGCATACCTGACTTAGCCCACTCGCGGTGATACTGTCAGAATTCCTCGGCCCACCGGGCCGGTCTTGCTTCCCCGACGCCCGATTCACGAGTTTGCCGCGCGCCGCGGTGCGCCGCCGCGTTCCGATTCGGCGCTGGGCTCGCAACGCACATCGACAAAACAAAAGAGGTCCACGATGAACACGACTCCCACGCGAAAGAGATGGCTCACGATGACCAACAGGATTGCGCTGCTCGGCGTTGTCGGCTTGATGTTGATGGGATTGGCGGTGCCGGCGACGGCGCAGCAAGACGGTACGTTGCGACTCAGCCTCGCGGACGCTCTCGAGCTCGCGCTCGAGCAAAACCTCGACATCGCCGTCGTCAACTACGATCGCCGCATCGCGTTCGAGAACATCGTGTCGGCGCGGGGGGCGTTCGACCCGATCTTCCAGTTCGGAATTCCCGGCGCCACGGCGGTGGTCGGCAGCGCCGGCGGCGGCTTCGGCCAGGCGGCGCCGGCTGTCGGCGGCGTGGGGTTCAGCAGCTCCACGACGCCCTCGACAAGTGCCCTGGCGGGCGCCGACGTGAGTGAGAGCGACGGCTTCACGACCCAGGCCACGATCAACCAGGCGTTCGACTTCGGCCTCAGCTACCAGGTCGGCTATAACGTCGGCCGCAACACCAGCAACAGCACGTTCACCAGCCTGAACCCGTCGTGGAGCAACACCCTGGGCGTGGCGGTCAACCAGCCGTTGCTGCGTGGTCGCGGCAAAGAGGCTGCCGGCGCCCAACTTTTGCTGGCGCAGCGGAACCAGAATGTCACCGAAGAGGCCTTCCGAACCCAGGTAAACCAGATCCTCCTCAACGTCGTGGGCTCGTACTGGGAGCTGGTGTTCACGGAACGCAACCTGGTGGTTGCCGACGCGTCGTTGCAGCTCGCCCGAGATCAGCTCGCCCGTACGCAGGCGCAAGTTGAGGTCGGCATGCTGGCGCCGGTCGAGGAGACCCAGGCCGAGGTTGCCGTCGCCCAGCGCCGCAACGAGCAGATCGTGGCGCGCAACTCCGTCGAGAACGCTGCCGACGCGCTGCGCGCCGTGCTCAAGGCCGACGCCTTGCCGAGCGGCTGGGGCACGCGACTGGTGGCCACCGAGGCCCCGGAGGTCGTGCCGCAGTCCGCCGACATCGAGGTCGCTCTCGATACGGCAATGGCCAATCGGCCCGAAATCGCCACAGCCCGCGCCCAGATCGCGGCACGGAATGTCGAAACCAACGCCGCCAACAACGACTTGCTGCCGGAGTTCGACCTCGTGGCCAGCCTGTTGTTTCAGGGTATCGGCGGTGACGAGATCCTCCGCACGCCGTTCCCCGGCAATGAGGTCATCGGCATGGTCTCAGGAGGCTACGGCGATGCCGTGTCACAGCTATTCGGATTCGATTTCGCTACCTGGCGCGTCGGATTCAACTTTCGAATTCCGATCGGCAACCAGACGGCGAAGGGAAACTACGCTCGTGCCACACTTGCCGAGGACAGAGCCCAGACCGAGCTGCAGCGGGTCGAACAGCAAACGACGCTCGAGGTGCGCCGGGCGGTACGGGCCGTCACCGATGCGGGTGAGCTGGTGACCTCGACGCGCGCCACCCGCGAGCTGGCCGTGCGCCAGCTCGAGATCGAACAGGATCGTTTCGATGTCGGCATGTCGACCAACTTCGAGGTGTTGACGTTCCAGGACGACCTGGCGCGGGCTCAGGTACAGGAGCTTCGGGCGATGATCGACTACCGTCTGGCGCAGGCGGCACTGGCTCGCGTTACCGGCTCTCTTGCACAAACCTACGGTATCCAGGTCCACTAGGACCCATCACACTTCCACCACGGCTTACTAATGCACGCTCTCACCATCGATGAACACGGGTCGCTCGATCACGTCGCCGTTCGCGATGTACCGGCGCCCGCACCGGGTCCCGGCGAGGTACGGATCGAGCTGCGGGCGGCGGCGCTGAATCATCTTGACCTATTCGTGGTTGCCGGCATCCCGGGAATCGAGCTCGCGATGCCGCACGTTTTGGGCGCCGACGGAGCCGGCGTTGTAGCCGAGGTAGGGGAGGATGTCGAGCGGGTGACACCGGGCGACGAGGTGGTGCTCGACCCCGGTCTGGGCTCGCCCGACGCCGACCGCTTCGCCCTGCTCGGCGAGATGGTGCCCGGGACCTTTGCCGAACAGATCGTCGTTCCTGAGGAAAACTGCTATCGCAAGCCCGCCGAGTTGTCGTGGATCGAGGCCGCGGCGTTCCCACTGGTGAGCCTTACCGCCTGGCGCATGCTCATCTCGAAGGCGGCGCTACAGCCGGGCGAGTGGGTGTTGATCCACGGTATCGGCGGTGGCGTCAGTCTGGCGGCGCTACAGATAGCCGTACATGTCGGCGCCCGGGCGATCGTCACCAGTCACAGCGAGCAGAAGCGGCAACGGGCGCTGGAGCTCGGCGCCGCCCACGCCATCGACTACGCCAACGAAGACGTCGTCGGCATGGTTCGGGAGTACACCGAACGCAAGGGCGTCGACGTGGTCGTCGACAACGTCGGCGAAGCGACGTTCGATGCCAGCGTCCGGGCCTGCCGCAACGGTGGGCGCATTGTCACCTGTGGCGCCACGTCGGGGGCCCGCATCCCGGTCGACGTTCGCCGCCTGTTCTGGCGCCAGCTCACCATTTACGGCTCAACGATGGGCGATACGAACGAGTTCACGGCGATGCTCGAGGCTGTCGAGCACGGATACCTGCGGCCGCCGGTTGACCGCGTATTCCCGCTGTCGGAAGGCCGCGCCGCGCTCGAGCGTCTGGAAGGCGCCGAGCAGTTCGGCAAGATCGTTCTCGAATTACAGCCATGACCCAGCTTTCCTCCCGCGTCGGCACGTGGGCTTCGTTCGTGATCTGGAACGGGTTCCCGGTGCGGGCGACATC
>CBDUXW010000426.1:0-3438 GCA_965371275.1 uncultured bacterium
GTGGCGTCATCGCGACAGGTCGACATGCGCTGCAGGCGCATGCTCGCGCACCTGCCGGGGGTGATGCACCCTGACCCCAAGTCCGTTCTCGTGGTCGGTTTCGGCGCCGGCGTGACGACGGGCTCGTTCGTTCTCTACCCGGAGATCGAGCGCATCGTGGTTGTCGAAATCGAGCCGTTGGTGCCGCGCGCAGCGGGACGGTATTTCGCGCCGCAAAACTACGACGTGCTCAACGACCCGCGCACCGAGCTCATTCTCGACGACGCGCGCCACTTCATCGCGACCACCGACGAGAAGTTCGACATCATCACGTCGGACCCGATTCATCCGTGGGTCAGCGGTTCGGCGGCGCTGTATTCCTCCGAGTACTACGAGCTCGTCAAGCAACACTTGAACCCGGGCGGCATCGTGACGCAGTGGGTACCGCTGTACGAGAGCAGCGAGGCCGCGGTGAAGAGCGAGGTCGCCACTTTCATGCAAGCGTTCCCGTTCGGCACGCTGTGGAACAGCGACATCTTCGGCAGCGGTTACGACATGGTGATGCTGGGGCGCGTAGAGGAAACGCACATCGACGTGTCAGCTCTGGCGGCGCGCCTCGATGCGAATCCCGACGTTCGCCAATCGATGAGCGAGATCGATTTCTGGACGGTCGAGGACCTGCTCGGCGCCTATATCAGCCAGGGCTCCGACCTGGTGCCGTGGACCGCCGACGCGCAGATCAATCGTGATCGCAGTCTGCGCCTGCAGTACCTGGCAGGGCTGGCGATCGACACCTACAGAGGCGAAGAGATCTACAACGCCATGGCGAGCTATCGGATCTACCCCAGCAACCTGTTCGTGGCGCCCCAATGGATCGAGGACCAGCTCCGGATGAGCTACCCAGGAGATCGCCAGCGCCGATAGAGGACGCGCGGCCGTCAACGGGCAGCCTCGGCGGCGTCGCGCAGCAGCCTCACGGCTTCCTCGCGCTGTTCCAGCGATTTTGCTTTGCCTTGATAGAGGCCCGGAGGTCCGCCACCGCGGCCGTCGAGTGATGCGGCAACGGCGGTGCCGACGGCGGCGAGATCGATCGAACAGTCGGGGCCGGCGGCAACAACGAAAAACTGCTCGCTGCCGCGGCGGGCGGTCAGCAAGGCCACACCGGTCGTTGACGCCGCGGCAAATCGGCGCCCGACGAGTTGCAGGAACGCTCCGTCAGCGTCGTCGAAGTGAGCGTCGGCAACGGGGTCGGCGGCGCCGGCGAGCTGTGCTCCGAGCTCGTCGGCCAACTGTTCCTGCAGCGATCGCACGCGTCGCCCGGCGTCTTTGAGCGCCGCCGTGCGCGCCTCGGCAAGCTCGACGAGCTGCTCGTCGCCGGTCTCCAGGACCCGCCGCAGCTCGCGGTTACGCCTTTCGCTGGCGGCGAGGCGTCGTCGCAGGCGACCGCCGGCGGTCCACACGAGCCGCGTGCCGCCCCGCATGGGCTCGGCGGCCAGGAGCTTTACGGCCTCGATTTCGGCCGTCGAGGCTAGATGCGTGCCGCCGCACGTGTTGCGGTCGATGTCCTGGATTTCAACGAGGCGGACGTCGCCGACGTGGCCCTCGGGAAGGCCGCGGGTGCGAACGTCGAGCGCTTCGAGCTCCTCGGGGCTCACCCGGCGGGCAGTAACCGGTAGCGCGGCGCGGACTGCCTCCATGACCCGATCCTCCAGAGCGTCGAGGTCGGTCGACGCCAGGTTTTCCACCTCAAGCTCGATGTCGCAAGTCTCGCTGCCGAGATGAAACGACGTCGTCAGCCAGCCGAAGGCATCGGCGCCGATCGCGGTGATGAGATGCTGCGCCGTGTGCTGCTGCATGTGGTCGAAGCGCCGCTGCCAGTCCAGTCTCAGGCGCGTCGGGCCTTCGCTCACGGGTGCCTCGACGTAGTGACGAATCTGGCCGTCACGGCGCTGGACATCGGTCACAAGAACTTCGTCCAACCAACCACGATCGGCGGGTTGTCCGCCGCCTTCGGGGTACAGGAGCGTGTCGTCGACGGTGACGAAGGCCCCCTGTTCGTCGCTGCCGGTAGAAACAACGCGGACGTCCAGCTCGCGCCGCTCAGGCTCTCGTTCGTACGCTGGTATCGAGCTCATGGTCGCAAAGTGTGTCACGTGCCGGGCGTCGGTACCTGGTTGGTTGCGCCTCGTCTCTCGGCTGTTTTCCTCCTCGCCCGCGGTGGGCTCTCGGTCTCGGGAATTGCGTTACTCTCTGTGTCTGCACCCCCTGTCAACGAATTTCATGAGGTTTGAAGATGAGTCAGGTTGCTGAAGCGGTAGACATTCTCGGAGCCTTGGGGCTCGACGACACCAACCTCGGCGGCTTCGCGGGCGAATGGATCGGCTCGGGGCCGGAGCTCGAAGTGTTCACGCCCGCCGACGGCTCCAAGATCGGTACCGTCGTTCAGGTCACCGAAGACGAGTACGACCAGGTCGTCGCCGTCGCCCACGCCGCGTTTCTCGAGTGGCGCAAGATTCCGGCGCCACGTCGCGGTGACCTGGTTCGCCGGCTCGGTAACGCGCTGCGCGAGAGAAAGGACGAGCTCGGCGCCCTGGTGACGCTGGAGATGGGAAAGATCATTGCCGAGGGGCAGGGCGAGGTTCAGGAGATGATCGACATCTGCGACTTCGCCAACGGCCTGTCGCGTCAGCTCTACGGTTTGACGATGGCGTCCGAGCGTCCCGACCATCGAATGTTCGAGCAATGGCATCCGCTTGGGGTCGTGGGCGTGATCAGCGCCTTCAATTTCCCGGTCGCCGTGTGGAGTTGGAACGCGGCGCTCGCCGCAGTGTGCGGCGACGCGACCGTATGGAAGCCGGCCAGCGGTACGCCACTGACCGCCATCGCGGTAACCAAGATCGCCCAGCGAGTGTGCGAAGAGAGCGACGTCAACCCGGCGATTTTTTCGCTCACAGTAGGCAAGGGATCGACAGTCGGTGAGCGCATGCTGCACGACCGTACGATTCCGCTGGTGTCGTGCACCGGTAGCTGCCGGGTCGGGTACCACGTCGGCGAGGTGGTCGGTAAGCGCCTCGGTCGCACGATTCTCGAGCTCGGCGGCAACAACGCCATCATCGTTACGCCGCACGCCGATCTCGATCTGGTGTTGCCGGCCGTTCTGTTCGGCGCCGTCGGCACCGCCGGCCAGCGCTGCACATCGACGCGCCGCATCATCGTCCACGAGTCGGTGAAACAAGAGCTCGTCAGCCGCCTCACCCGGGCGTACGAGGACATCAAGATCGGTGACCCGCGCGACCCGCAGACGCTGATGGGGCCGTTGGTAAATCACGGCGCCGTCGATGATCTCCAAGCGGCGATCAAGCGCCTCCAGCAGGAGGGTGGCGAGATCCTGTGCGGTGGCGACAGGCTCGACGGCCCCGACTACCCGGGCGGGCACTACGTGAAGCCTTGCATTGCCGC
>CBDUXW010000427.1:0-3427 GCA_965371275.1 uncultured bacterium
CGGGCGGCGGCGGCACGGCCGCGGGGCCCGACGGCGCCGCAACAGGCGCGCTGCAAGCGCGTCCGGGACGCACGTTTTACTTCGGCGCACGCACCGGCTTCTACGCCGCCGCTGGGGAGCCCTTCATCGGTGCCGAGGTCTTCGTCCCGGTGGCCGAGCGTCTGTCGTTCAACCCCAACGTGGAATGGGTCTTCGTACGGGAGATCGACGGGCTGTTCACGGTGAACGCCGACGTCGTGTACGACTTTCCCTTGCAGGGGACGAATTTCATGTGGGCGGGGGCGGGTGTCGGGGTTCGTCATTTCGCCAAGGGCGGCGGTTGGCCGGCGGAGAACAATCTGGCCTTGAACCTGCTCGGCGGCGTTGGCTTCGGACAGGGGAACGAGTTCATGCCGTTCGTGCAGGGAAAGTTGGCGATTAGCGACGCCACCGAGTTCGTGCTGTCGGCGGGATTCCGCTTCTGAACCCGGTACGACGCCGTGACCGCGGCCTGTGCGCTTGCGCAGCCGCGATCCATCGACACGTTCGGCGTGCGACGCGCCGATGAAATTGCCGGGCCGGGGTGCTCGTTTTCGCGAATGAGCGGGGGTGGGCGCTCCGGTGCGGCATTCCTTTGCATCGTCTCGATGACACCGGCTACTTGACGCGAGGAACGGCTCCGGCAAGGATTCAAGTGTTCCCGCGACAATCCCCGACGAGACAGGATGCGGCCCGATCCAATGACTACCGTACGCCGGGTGCGCACGATGGTGGCGCTGCTCGGGCTCGTAGGCGTTGCCTCGAGCGCGACCGCCGCAGCGCCGAGCTCCGGCGCCGCGCGCCCCGCGCGAGCGTCCATCCAGGACAGCACAATACGCGGCATGACCGTGTCGACGCCGCGCGGCAGCTCGGTGTGGGCGAGCGACGACATGGTTTCCACCATTGCCGAGCTCAAGGGGCTCGGCGTGAACTGGATCGCCATCCATCCGTATTTGTCGATCGACACCGACGGCACGGTGAGCTGGCGGCGTAGCCGCGGGCGCCGCGGCGAGACATCGCCGGCCGCCGAAACCGAGCCCGGAGAAGCGCCCGACTGGCTGCGCCGGCCCATCGAGGAGGCGCACCGGCAAGGCGTCAAGATTCTCATCAAGCCGCATATCGCTCATTGGCGCGCCTATGCCTGGCGCGGCGACATCAGCTATGGCACGGATCAGGAGTGGGAGCGATTCTTCAGCTCCTACGAGCGCTGGATCGTGCAGGTTGCGGCGTTCAGCCGCGGCGCCGACGGTTTCGTGGTGGGCACGGAGCTCGAGGGCACGGTGCATCACGAGCAACGCTGGCGCGACATCATCGCGGCGGTACGCGACGTGTACGACGGGCCGGTCACGTACGCCGCCAACTGGGATCGATACGAGCGCGTGGGCTTCTGGGATGCGCTCGATTCCGTCGGTATTCAGGCGTATTTTCCGGTTCTCGACGAGTCTCGTGTCGCCGCCGGCGAGATCCCCACGCAAGAAGCCTTCGATCGTGGCTGGAGCGACATCATGGCGCGGCTGCGTGCCTACAGCGAGCGCGTCGGCAAGCCGGTGGTATTCACCGAGGCCGGTTACAACAACTCGCCGCGGGCGCCCTACGAGCCGTGGGACTGGGAAAGCCGTGGCGACGGCGCCTTGCTGCAACAGCGCTGCATGATCGCTGCGCTGCGGGCCATAGAAAACGAACCGATCGTCCACGGCGCCTTCCTGTGGAAGTGGTTCCCCGGCGATCGGATACCGCGCGATTTCGCCATGGCGGCGCCCGAGATACGACGGATTATCGCCGATCACTGGTTCGACGGGTCGAGCCCGCCCTGATGGAGAGGTGACGCGTAGAAGGCCTGTGAGCCACACCTTCCGCCACAGCTTGGTGTGTGCGCAGGTTCACACGGGCGTTGCCAACGAGTACCATGGGGCCTCCCCATGCTGCGGCCGGCGGCCGCCGTGGTTGTCCACAATCAAACACGTTTGCGGGCGGTCCTTCCCGGTCGCCAAACCTGCGAGGTAGCTGATGAATTTTCGTCGTGCCCTTTCGCTTGTCTCCGTCTTGGCGCTCGCCCTCGGGCTGATCGCGTCCGGCGACGTTACGGCGCAGCAATGGACGCCGATGAAGCGCGGTAGCGACAACATCACCGTGGTGTCGCATCTGCCTCTCGGTCCCAAGCTGAGCGTTTCCGATATCGAGATTTCGCAGGAGATGGACCGTCCGTATGCGTTCATCGGCCGCATGGTGTACGGGCACGAGGGCGAGAAGGGCGTCGACATCGTCGATTTACACGATCCGTCGCAGCCCAAGCTGGTGTATAGCTGGCGCATCGAGGAGCAGGATCTGCACCTGGGCACCGGCGGCATGGACGTGAAGTACTTCAAGTGGAACGACCGCTATTACGTCGTCCAATCGCTGCAGTTCCGCCAGGGTGGCCCCGATGCAGACCTAGGCGCCGTCGTTCTCGACATCACCGATCTTCCGGATCGGGTCGAGGAAGTGGCCCGCATCCGCGTGCCGGAGCACCCCGGCGGCTTCCACAACATCTTCATCTACAAGCACAGCAACGGCCGTGTTCTGTTGATCTCGACCGGTGGGCCGTACGCCAAGGTCCACGACCTCGGCTACGTGGTCGAAGGGCGCGCTGACGAAGCATGGGTGGCCAACATTCCGGTCCCCGACTGCGGCAGCGGCCGCTGCGGCTACCACGACATGTACGCCGGGTTCCATCCCGACACCGAGACCGACCGTTTCTACGGTGGCGGCACCGGCGGCTACTTCGTGTACGACATCACCGACCTGGAGAACCCGGCGCTGGTCGTGTCGCTGACGGGCATCACCGGCGTGACCTTCGGCCACACCTTCACGCCGACGTCCGACGGCCGTTACGTTATCGCCGAAACCGAGTATCAGTACGCGCCGCTGCGCATCTTCGACCTGCAGCCGGCCCTCGACGGCGAGACGCAGAACATCCGCCGGCCGATTGCGGCGTGGACGGCCGATTGGCAGAACCTCGTGCACAATCACGAGGTACGCTGGCCGTTCGTGTTCGTCTCCGGGTACCACGATGGCTTGCAGATCTTCAACATGATGGACGCCGCCAACCCGGTGACCGTCGCTTTCTATGACACCTATATCGGCGGTCCGGCGTTCGACGACCGCTCGGCCATGTTCAACGGCGCCTTCGGCGTTGACGTGCGCAACGCCGACGGGTTGATTGTCGTATCCGACATGAACACCGGCTTCTGGGCGTTCCGCATGGACGGCTTTTCGGGTTGGGCTGGTGCCGAGTGGGGTATGCCCGACATCTCGAGCGCGCAAAAATGGGACGTGCCGCTCAAGGGCGGGCAGCGACAATGACGCGCTCGGCACGCAGACGCTCAGCGGCGGTCGCCGCCGTGGCGGTGGTGCTGATGCTGGCGCCGGC
>CBDUXW010000428.1:0-3426 GCA_965371275.1 uncultured bacterium
GGGGATCAGCCTGCGCGAGCTGGTGTACGACGTCGGCGGCGGCATTCCCAACGGCAAGGAGTTCAAGGCGGTACAGATCGGGGGTCCCTCGGGCGGATGCATTCCCACCGCCCACCTCGATGCACCGATCGACTACGACTCGCTCGCGAAGCTCGGAGCGATCATGGGATCGGGAGGGCTGGTGGTCACCGACGAGGACACCTGCATGGTCGACCTGGCCCGATTCTTCATGAACTTCGTGCAGGAGGAATCATGCGGCCAGTGCCTTCCCTGTCGTTGGGGGTCGCGGGTGATGCTCGACATGCTCACCCGCATCTGCGACGGCGAGGGCGAGCCGGGCGACCTCGAAGCCCTCGAGGAGCTCGCCAAGATGGTGAAGGTGAGCTCGCTGTGCGGTCTGGGCCAGACCGCCCCGAATCCCGTGCTCTCGACGCTGCGCTACTTTCGCGACGAATACGAGGCCCACGTTCACGAGAAGCGTTGTCCGGCCAAGATCTGCCGCGGGCTGATTACCTACTCTGTCGATCCGGATGTCTGCAACGGCTGCATGGTGTGCGCGCGCAACTGCCCCGTCGACGCCATCAGCGGCGAGAAGTTGAAGCCACACCTTATCGACGCGGATCTGTGCACGCGCTGCGGGATGTGCCTGCAGGTGTGCAAATTCGACGGCATAAAGGTGGCCTGAATGATCCGGCTGACCATCGACGGCAACAAGATCAAGGTCGAGTCCGGCCGCACATTGCTGGAGGCGGCGCGCGAGCAAGGAGTCCACATTCCGACGCTGTGCTACCACGAGGCGCTGGCGCCCTTCGGCGGCTGCCGGATGTGCGTTGTCGAGCTCGAGACGCCGCGCGGTCCGCGAGTCGTGGCGGCGTGCACCCATCCCGCCGAGGAAGACGCCGAGGTCAATACGGACAGCGACAACGTCCGCCGGCTCCGGCAAGTGGCCGCCCAGCTACTACTGGCGCGGGCGGGACACGTATCCTCCATCCGCACGTTGGCGGCGAGCGTCGGCGTAACGAGCACTCCGTTCACCCTGCCCACCGACGCCTGCGTGCTCTGCGCCCGCTGCGTGCGCGCCTGCAGCGAGATCGTCGGCATCGGCGCCATCAGCATGGCGCACCGTGGATCGGAGCGCACGGTGTCGCCGCCGTTCCGGATTTCGTCGGCCGACTGCATCGAGTGCGCCACCTGTGTCTTCGTGTGCCCGACCGGCGCGATCACGCTGCGCGATATCACCGACCGCAACCGCACCGTGCATGACTGGTCGTCCGACTACGCCCGCGGCTCGTGCCGGCTGTGCGAGTACCACGCCGACCACTGGGTGGACACCACGGAACAGGAGCTTCCGGTCCATGGCCACTGACCGCTCGCTCATCCCTCCGACCGGATCGCCGCAGGCTCCCCTGCCCCCGGCGCCGTCACCCCGGGTCGGCGTGTTCATTTGCGAATGCGGCGACAAGATCTCGAGCATCCTCGATGTCGACGAGCTGGCCGCGTCGACCGGCGCGCAATCGAACGTCGCCTTCGCCGACCACGCTCCCTACTGGTGTTCGAGTGCCGGGCTCGACCGGATGCAGGAAACCGTCCGCGCCGAGCGCCTCGACCGGGTCATCGTGGCCGGCTGCAGCGCCCGCACGCACCGGCACCTTTTTCGCGACGCGACAGGCCGGGCGGGGCTGAATCCCGAGCTTCTCGGCCTCGTCAACATCCGCGAGGGCTGCGCCTGGCCGCATCGAGCGGACCCCGAGGCGGCGACCCTACGGGCCGGCGCCCAGATCGGCATGGAGGTCGCCCATAGCGCCGCCTTCACACCCCGCGTTCCGGTTGAAACGCGAATCAACCCGGCGGCGGTGGTCATCGGCGGCGGCATCGCCGGCATGACGGCGGCCGTGGAGCTCGCCGACGCCGGTACACCGGTAACGCTCATTGAGCGGACGGCGACACTCGGCGGCGCGCCGATCGAAGACGAGGACGAGCTGGTGACCGAGTTACGGGCCGCAGTGGAAGCCCGCGCCGACATCCGCGTGCGATGCAACAGCCGGATCACTGCCGTGAGCGGCTCCGTCGGCGGCTATCGCGTTTCGTTGGACAACGGCCACGGAGCCGCGGCCGAACGGATGGCGACAGGACCGTTCGGCGCCGTCATCGTCGCCACCGGCGCGCCCGACGAGGAAACCGGCCCGTTAGCCGACATGCTGCGCTTGCCGCAGGACAGAGAGGGGCGCCTGGCTGAGCTGCGCGTCCGCCTGCGGCCCGAGCGCTATCTCGAGCGCGGCGTATACGTGTGCGGTGAGGCGCACCACCCCTGTGACGCCGCGATGGCGCAATTCCAGGCGTTCAGCGCCGCCTCGCGGGCGCTGCGGCACCTGGCCCGGGGCACCATGAAGCTGACCGGCCCCGGCGCCCAGATCGCCGACGAGCGGTGCACCGGCTGCAGCGACTGCGCCCGCGCCTGCCCGTTCGCCGCCATCACCATGATCGAGCGCCCCTTGACGTCTGTGGGCTACGGCGCGGCACCCGACGGCGCCGTCGGCCTCGCCCAAATCGACCCTCTCCTGTGCACCGGCTGCGGCAACTGCGTTTCGGTGTGCCCCGTCAACGCGGCGACGCTGACCGGCTGGAGTGACGCCCAACTCGACGCCCAGATGAAGGTGGCGCTGAACGGCAATCAAGAGCCCCGCATTCTGGTGTTCGCCTGTGAGTGGAGCGGCCACGCGGCGGCCGAGCTCGCCGGCGCCCAGATGCGCTCGTATCCGGCCGACGTCCGTCTCGTTCGCTTGGACTGCACCGGCCGCTTGCAGTCCGGTCTCATTCTCGACGCCTTCGAGATGGGCGCCGCCGGTGTTCTCGTGCTCGGCTGCGCCCCCAAGCTGTGCCACTACGAGCGCGGCAACGAGCGGGCGGCCGCGGCCTGCCAGCAAGCGGAGGAGCTCACCAGCCTGCTGGGGGTAGATCCGTCCCGACTCCGCCTGGCCTGGGCGCCACCCGACGACGGCGCCGCTTTCGCCGAGCTGATCACCGAGTTCGCCGACGGCGTGCAATAAAACCGCATGGATTGCGTCGCATCGACGTCGACGAGAAGGCTGCGCCCGTACATTCGAATCATGAAGTCCGCGCGGGTCATCCGTCGAGTTGCGCCCTGCTGAGCAGGGCGGCGAATCTCGCATCCGTACGGAGGTCATCGACCCGTGGATCCACCCTCAGGAAACCGATCCAGGGAGATTGGTCCTCGAAGGCGCGGTCGAGCCACTCGAACGCACTGTCGTAATCACCCAGCGCCACATGAATCACCGCTGTGTGATACGCGGATACATGCCCGGCGACCGACTCTTGCTCCAGCCGGACAAGAGTTTCCCGGGCCCTCTCGTCGTCGCCCGCCTTGGCATAGGCGTGACCCAGCGAGGCCAGGTAGAGCGGGCTTCC
>CBDUXW010000429.1:0-3415 GCA_965371275.1 uncultured bacterium
GCACAGAAAACATCGCCGCGACATCGAGAACCGCGTCCCGCCGCTGGCCGAGAGGCTTCTTCTGCTCTTCTCTCCCGCCGACGAACGCGACGGGTTGGCGGGCGATCTGGCTGAGGAGTACGTGCGCCACCGCCTGCCGGTGACCGGCAGGCGGCGGGCCTCCCGCTGGTACTGGGGGCAAGTCCTGCGATCGTTGATTCCGGGGCTGGCGCGCCCACAGCCCGAGCTCTCGCACGCCCCTTCCTCTCCCCGCCGCGCGTCGGGAACGCGCGGCGGCCCGCGAACAGGAGACGACATTTTGAGCGACTACTTCCACGACGTTCGTTATGCGGCGCGCATGCTGGTCAAGAGCCCGACCTTCAGCGCCATCACGGTGATCACCCTGGCGCTCGCCATCGGCGTCAACAGCGCCATCTTCAGCATGATCAACGTCGTGTTCTTCAGCGATATCCCGATCAAGGACGGTGACACGGTCGGTTTCTTCTATATGCAAAATCAGGAGCGCGGTTTCGTCCGCCAGATGATGTCGATGCCCGACTTCCTCGACTACCGGGAGGGAATCACGGCGTTCGAAAGTATGGCGGCGCTCCGCCAGGACGCGACGGTTCTGACGGGCGCCGACGAGCCGATCCGCGTCGTCGTCGCCATGGGCACCGCCAACCTCTTCGACGTGTGGAAAACGCAGCCGACGCTGGGGCGTGGTTTCCGTGAGGGCGAGGACGAACCGGGCGCCGAGCCCATCGCGATCTTGAGCAATGGCCTCTGGCAACGGCGATTCGCGAGCGACCCGGACATCTTGGGCACGACCATCTCGTTGGACGGCCGCGACACGGCGGTCGTCGGCGTCATGGGCACCGAGATGGAGTTTGGCGACATGTCGCTTATCGACCTGTGGACCCCGCTCGAGCTGGATCGCTCCGGCGAAGGCCGCGATCGTCGCAATCTGTGGGTTACCGCCCGGCTCGCTCCCGGTGTCGCCCTCGAAGCCGCCAGGTCGGAGGCCGCGACGATCGCCCAGCGGCTCGAGCGCGACTATCCCGACAGCAACGGCGGTTGGCTCCCTCATATTCAGTCGTTCACCGAGGGGCTGGCCGACGGGGGCTTCTGGACAATCCTCACGTTGCTGGCGATCACGGTCGCGTTCGTCATGTTGATTGCCTGTTCCAACGTGGCCACGATGATGCTGGCTCGCTCCTCGGTGCGAGCGCGGGAGATTGCCGTGCGCTCGGCGCTGGGCGCCGGGCGGCTGCGGATACTCCGCCAGCTGGTGACCGAGGGAGCCATACTCTCGATTGCCGCCGGCGCCCTTGGCCTTGTGGTTGCCCGCGGGGCCCTGGAGGGCCTGGTGTGGATGGCTGGAGATACTTCCGGTATCTCGACGTTCTTCAAGATGTTGACGATCGACCGCAACGTTCTCGGCTTCACTCTTGCGGTGGCGCTGCTTTCCCCCCTGCTGTTCAGCCTGCTGCCGGCACTTCGCGCCACCCGCCAAAACCTGACCGATACGCTGAAAGAAGCCGGTCCGCGGGCCTCCGGGGAACATGGCGCGCTCCGTGGCCGCAGGTTCCTGGTGAGCGCGCAGGTCGCACTGGCACTGTCGCTGATGATCGTTGCCGGCACCCTGACCCGCTCGATGATCGAGGTACGCACGCTCGACCTGGGGTACGACGGCGAGGCAATCCTGACGATGCGCCTCGATCTACCCGAAACCAAGTATCCGACCGGGGCCCAGCAGCAAGAGTTCTTCCGCGCCGCGATCGAGCGCCTTCGCGCCCATCCCGATATCGAGTCGGCCTCGTGGGTCAGCCGACGGCCGATGGCCTCGAGCGCGGCGAGCGTCTCGTTTCAGATCAGCGATCGACTCGAGGAAGACCCCGAGCAACTACCATGGGCCGGTATCGTTGTTGCCGATCCGTCATACACCAACATCCTCAACCGCCAGATCCTTCGTGGTCGTGGGCTCACTGCGGGTGACACACAAGCCTCGCTTCCTGTGGCATTGATCAACGACGAAACAGCGAAACGATACTGGCCCGAGGACGACCCGGTGGGGGGCCGTATCCAACTCGCGGCCGACACCGGAACGGAGCGCTGGCTCGAGGTAATCGGGGTCGTTACCAACGACACTCCGACCAGCTCCGACACCCCCGCGGTACCCGTTGTTTTCGTCCCGTTGCTGCAGAACCCACGCCCGAGCATGGCGTTGTTGGTGAGCCCGCGTGGTGCCGCCCTCGCAGCGGCCCCCCTCGTGCGCGAGCTAATCTGGCAGGTGGACGCGGATCAGCCGGTCGCCGACGTGCGAACCATGCGCCAAGTGTTCAACGACGCGATGGCCGGGCTCGACGCCGTGATGTCGATGTTCGCCAGCTTCGCGGCGTTCGCCATGTTCATGGCGGCAGCCGGGATTTACGGCGTGATGTCGTTCGCAGTCACCCAACGAAGCCGGGAATTCGGCATCCGGATGGCCTTGGGAGCCGCGGGAACCGACGTTCGCTCGATGGTGATGCGCAACGCGTTGCTGCTGATCGTATGCGGCACGATCGTCGGACTGCTGGGAGGCTACGCGCTGACGACGGTCCTGGCGAGCGGGATCGAAAGTGTCGTGGCCGCCGATCCGGTGGTCTTCGTCGCGGTTGCCGCCCTGCTCATGACGGTGGCTCTGGTTTCCATCTACATCCCGGCCCGGCGTGCCACGCGCGTCGATCCGATGATCGCGCTCCGCGTGGAGTAGGCCGATGACCAAGAGTGCCTATCTGGGTGAGTTCGAGTTTGTGGTGCTGGCGACCCTCGTGCGCCTCGGGGACGACGCCTACGGCATGCGCCTACGCCGAGACATCGAGGAGCGAACCGGCCGCGCTGTGTCGATCGGCCAGGTGTACGCAACCCTGCGTCGGCTGAAAGCCAAGGGCTACGTCTCGACCTACATGGGCGAGCCGTCAGCTGAACGCGGCGGCCGCGCCAAACGCTACTTCCGCCTCGAGGCGGCGGGTTCCGACGCCCTCGAGCGGTCACGGAGGTTGTTTCTGAGGGTGCTCGCCGACCTTCCCGGGCGCTGAAAAGCCGTCCGTGTTGCAGCTCAATGCCCACCAGCTCGATCAACCGGAGCGCAACGCCGCGATCGGATCGACCTTCTGTGCTCGCCGTCCCGGGACGCATATCGCCGCCAGCGCGACGACCAACAGCAGGGCCGGCGTGATCAGGAACGTCGCGGGGTCGAAGGGCTCGACCTCGAACAGCAGGCTCGACATCAAGCGGGCCAGAGCCAGAGCCGCGACGAGGCCGCACGCGATTCCCATGCCGACGGGCAACATGCCCCGCCGCAGAACGATCGTCACTATCTGGCGATCGGTGGCCCCAACGGCCCTTCGAATGCCGATCTCGTGGGTGAGCTGCGCTACGGACTACGAGATCACAC
>CBDUXW010000430.1:0-3414 GCA_965371275.1 uncultured bacterium
ACCTCCACGGTGTAGCGCTCCGCCGGGGTGATCACGACACTCTGCACCCACTGTTCGCGCTCGAACTTACCCATGTCGGCGGCAATCAGCTTGATCGGAGCGCCGCCGAAAACGACGTTGAAGGTCCGCGCGCTGGAAACATTGGCCAGGTAAAACCGCACCACCTCTCCGCGCTTGACGGAGAGCCGATAATCGCTGCTGCCGTTCGCCAGCATCACGTTGCCGAAGCGTCCCATCAGCGCGTGCGTCGGCACGTCGGCTCCCCAAGGAATGGGCCCGGCGTCGTCGACGAGCATGTCGTCGAGAATGAGTACTTCCTCGCGGTTCACGGGGTTGTAGTAGTCGTCCGCCGCCGGCTGCACGAGCACGGGACCGTAGAGGCCGAGATCCTGCTGTATGTCGAGGCGAACCTGCGGGTGATACCAGTAGAGTCCGACGTCGTCGAAGCGAACCTCGTAGGTGAAGGACTCTCCCTGCGGCACCGGGGGCTGGGTGATCGTCGGCGTGCCGTCGAAGTCGTTGTCGAGCCGCACACCGTGCCAGCGTATGGTCGACGGCATCTCGGCGTTGTTGGTGAAGTGAACCGTCACCGTCGAGCCTCGTGTGGCCCGCAGCAGGGGGCCCGGGATTTGCCCGTTGTATCCGTAGGCGACAATCGCCTTGCCGTTGATCGTGTGGCGCACCAGCCTCGCCTCGAGGTCGATCTCGTCGCCGTCCGCGAGGTCGTAGATTTCTTGCGGCGCGGCCTCCGGGAACATACTCGGATCCATGCCCCCCGCGGGCAGAAAGGGTTCTGCCGCCGGTATCTGGTTCTCCAGCCCGGGCACCATCGGCATCTTCATGTCCATGGGCGGCATGCGCCACACCACCTTGCCGTCCTCCAAAGTGCCCCCGCCCATGTCATGAGCCTGCTGACGGCCTGTGGCCGAGGCAGCAGGTGTCAGGAGGACGGCGAGCACGACGAGTCCCTTGGTGGCCACGCTCGAGCGGCAGACCCGCGCGAGAGTCATTCGAATACGCTTGTCGAGGAAGCTCGGCATGTTCGTATCAGCGTCCCGGGTCGTTTCAGATTGCCGGAGATCGGCTCATCCCATTGGCCTTACGCGGATACTACGATACCATTCGCGGCATTGAAGGGCGCGACAATGGAGCCCGTCGAGCAGATCAATGAGACGCCACAAGATCGACACACCGTCAAACGCCGCGGTCCTGCTACCGGAAGTCTGTAAACCGGCCTCGTTATCCCGAAAAGTGGCGGGCCGGACCGTTGGGGTCCTGGTCTTGGCCGGTCTGGGGGCTGCCCCCGGCCTCCTGCTCACGGTCGCGGCTCAGCCCTCCCTTTTCGCGGCGCCGCAGTACGGCACGGCAACCGCTCAAGTCGACCGCTCCGAATATATCGGCGCCGACGCCTGCAAAGACTGTCATCTCGACGAATACACGAAGTGGAAAGCATCGCGGCACAGCAAGATGGTGCAGCCGGCCTCGCCCTCGGGTGTGAAGGGTCCGTTCGTCGGCGGCTATCTTGATTACCGTGAGCGACGATACCGCTTCGAGCGCGACGGCAACCGGTTCTTCATGGTCGAGGAGCAGCGCGGGCTTCCGTCATTCCGGCACGAAGTCATCTACACCTTGGGCAACCGTCGGATTCAGCACTACCTCACCAAGCAACCAAACGGAGCCCTGGTGCTGTTGCCCCCCACCTGGGACGAGATGCGCCAAAAGTGGTTCCCCATCGACGAGGTCGTGCCGACGGGGGCTGCCAACGTCGAGCCATTTCAGATCTGGAACAAGCACTGTTTCGGCTGTCATGTGAGCCAGGAGCGCAGGAACTTCGATCCCGAGCGACTCACCTACGACACTGATTGGGTCGATTTCGGCAACAATTGCGAGAACTGCCACGGCCCCGCCCGTTCCCATGCGGAGTACTACCAGGCGCGAGATCGGGGCGAGAGGCCGACGCCGATCGCCAGCCAGGGGCCGATGAAACGACCGCTGATGCCTTTCGGCGGCGCCGGCTCGGTCGAGATTTGTGCTCGCTGCCATCTCAACCGCTTGCAGATGGCAACCGGGTTCCAGCCCGGCGAGCCTTACTTCGACTACTTTCTGCCGGCCGCCCTGTACACCGATCTGCCCGACGCTCCGGTTCCCATCTATTTTCTCGACGGGCGCAGCCGGCGTCTGACGTCGAACAATAGCTGGGGCCTGTGGATCAGCCGCTGTTTTCGCGAGGGTGGAATCACCTGTCTCGATTGTCACACGGAAGCACACAGCATCAATATCGATGACAACCCACAGCTGAAGCCCGAGGTCGCCAACGGCGAGCTGTGCGCCCGCTGCCATGCCGAGCTCGTCGCCAACGTCGAGCAACACACCCACCACCCGGCCGACAGCGAGGCCAGCTCCTGCCTCGCCTGCCACATGCCACGGACCGTGGCCGGCCTGAACGCGCCGGTGCCGGTACGCAATCATGCCCTCGCGTTCCCGGTTCCCGAGAACACGCGCGACTACGGCATCCCCAATGCCTGTACGCTGTCGTGCCATACGGAGAAGGGGCCGGAATGGGCGGCGGAAGCAAACCGCACGTGGTACGGCGATCTTCAAGATCGTCCCGCCGTCCTGCGCTGGCGGCGACGCGCGGCGGCCTTCTCGGCCGAACGGGGCAAAGAGCCGCAGGCACTGGAGTTGCTGCTGGAGCTCCTGCGCGATCCCGAGGAACCGTTCGGGCTGCGCGCCAGTGCCGCCGGCTTCCTGCGCCAGTATCCCGAAGATGAGTCGTTGCAGGGGCTCGCCGATGCACTCCGCGATCCCCACCCGGTAGTACGGGCCGTGGCGGCCCTCAGCGTAGCGAGCAACCCTCGTGGCGCCTTGCTTGCAAAGGCGTTGGTCCCGCTGGTGGCCGACCCGAGCCGGTCGGTGCGGGTCAACGCCGTCAGCACGCTGGCCGGCTACGGCATCAAGAGCGTCGACGGCAACGCCGACGAGTTTCGAGTGGCACAACGAGAGTACATTCAGTTTCTCGGACTGTTCGCCGACAGCGCCGATGACCACGTGCGCAGAGGAATGATGCTCGCCGTTCTCGGGCAACTCGACGAAGCTGCCGACGCATACCGCACCGCCCTCCGCTTGGACCCCGGACAGCACCATGCACGCTTCGGGCTCGGCGTGTCGTTGATGGCCCTCGATCGGCATGACGAGGGAATCGGAGAACTCCGCCGCTTGGTTGTCCTCGCTCCCGCCTACCCGGGGCTCAAGGACTTGCTCTCGCAGCTGACCCTCGGAGGCAATATCCAACAAGAGCGCCGGTGAAGCTCGATATCAGTCGCCTCGAACCTCTCGTGGCGTCGCCGTAAGAACTATTGTGCCCGCCGGCCACGGGGTGGGCACCTCCGCCGCCGTCGGTTGAGAAGCGCGCCC
>CBDUXW010000431.1:0-3414 GCA_965371275.1 uncultured bacterium
GTGGCTCCACGAACCAGGTTTTTTGCCCTCAGCAGTGTCGAATCGGCGACCTCCGACAACTCCGCTGACTCCTCGCGACGCTTGTCAGCCAGCAGATTCGCCTCGCGATTCAGATTGGCGATGATGGAGTCGAACGTGTCGACGCGGGCCTCGACCGTGCTCGCCAAGCGGGCCAGCTCGCGCAGATTTCGTTGCTGCAGCCCATCCCCATTCGCCGTCGTACGGAAGTAATAGTACGTGCCGACGACGAACAGCAGGAGAATTGTGACGACGAGGATGGAGCCCACACCGCGCGTCGGAAATCGATTCGCCAGCGCCGCCGACGCCGATTTCAGCGAGACGCCACGGGAGCTCGCCCGGGCTTCGGGTAACCGCTCGTCGTCGGACACACGTTTCCTCTCGTGGTCCCCATGAACCGCGGTTGCAGCAAGCGCCTGTATCGTACGGCAGCTACCGGGATACGCCAACCTCAGCGGCGCAGCCCGCTACTCAGGAAGTTTCTTCCGCATCCGCTCCACGGCCTCTATCGAATAGTCGACGGTGCCCTCGTCGGGCGTCAGCAGCCGCACCAGCAGATAGATCCTCTCCCCAGACATCAACTCGATGTTGACGGATTCGTTTCCGAAGGCACCGAGGTCGTCGTCCGAGTACACGAGCGGCTCGATGAAGTCGTATTCCGCGTAAGCCTCCAACACGAGATCACCATCGGCCATGGTCCTGACCGTCACGACCATCAATGATTTCGTGTCGTTCGCGACATACCACCAGTCCTCGGGATCACCTGCGAACTCATCGACCCTGGCTCTCTGTGGTCCGCTGTCGGCAGTGAGGCGTGTGGCCCCATCCGGGAAGTCGTCGTGTTCGGACTCTCTCTCGAGCCCCGCGAGCTTGATCCAGTTTGCCCCCAGGAAGAACTGCCCGGAGCCGCCGAAGTTGCCCACCCTGACCGTGTATTCGCCGGGCCGGGCCAGCGTCACGGCGAGCTGCTCGGCATCGAAGCGACCCCCGAGATCTTGGTCGGAGTAGCCGTTGAACACGACGTCCCCGTACTCGTCAACGATCTCGATGAATAGGTCGAAGTCGGTGCCGGGAGCACCACGAACCACGACCGTGAGAACCCCGGGACCCTCGATCGGAAAGCAGAAGTCGTTGGGTACGTCGTCTCTCGCCTGGTGGAACCCCTGTGACTCGACAACATCTGTCGAACAAATCGGCACCGGCGCACGGCGCGATTGTACGGTCCGCTGCCCCGCTATGGCCGGCCCACTCAGCCCGAGCGTCGCGAACGCCACCACCCCGGCACAGACGGTCGCCCGTATTCCGAATCTCATTCGAAAGTCTTCTCCAAGGTCCCCGAGTTGTCGGCGTTTTCCCTATCATCCGCCCGGGGACGGGTAATTCTCAAGGTCGAAGTTCGCGGGCGGGCCCGCACGGCCATAAGGCGACGCGTTTTTTTGTGCACGGCCCTACGGGTAGCATGGGATGTTCCCGCCGGGTGCGGACTAGCTCCCGGGAGCGTCGCACCCGACGCATGAGTGCAAATACAACAATCCCCAACGACACCGGAGCCCTCCCAATGAGACGATCCTTCGCCGTGTGCGTGGCGCTATTACTGTTGACCGCCGTGCCCCTGAGCTCGGCGCCCGCCCATCAGGAACAAGCTCGACCCTCTGCGGAAGAGCGGTATGGGCGTGGTGTCGTCGCTTGGGACGAGGGCCGGTACATCGAAGCACTGAGCGATTTCATCGGCGTCCTCGACGCAGCCGACGGCAACGACTTCATCGAGGCGATCGCCCTGCTCAGCGGCGAGCTGTTCGAGACCTCCGAGGTGGCCGTCGACGGGCGCAACATAAGGATGAGTCCGGACGGCCGCTTCGCTGCCTATGAAGTCACCACGGCGGGCGACACGCGGACGGACTTCGCGGCGCTCGACGGCAGTAGCAACGTCGTACATCTCAGCGGCACCGGCCTGGTCTTCTCGCCCGACGGAAGCCGCGCAGCGTACCTATCGGTAGCCGCAAGCACCGAGTTGACCGCCGCGCAGCAGGCGCTCGCCGCCACCGATCAAGGGGACCAACAGGCGGTGCTCGCCGCCCGCCGGGAACTCCAGCGCATTCGCCTCGAGAGTACGTTCGTCGTCGTCTTCCCGGCCGAGGATCCCGGCATGGGACAGACATACTCCGGCGATGTGACCCTCGCCACGTTGGCTTTCAGCAGCGATGGAGACTCGCTGTACGCCGCAGGAGGCGCTCCAAGCGTCACTGACACGAACGATATTTACGAGCTCGATCTCAACGGCGGCATGACGTTCACGAAGTCCACCACGGGTGCCGGCTTCAAGTCCGATCCAGTCGCGGTGTCCGGCGGCAGGCACCTCGTGTACACGATCCCGCTGCGCTCGCCGATTCGGTCGGCGACGGCGGGCGGCGGCGGGCGCGGCGGACGGCGCGGCTTCGGTGCGGTCGCGTCGACACAATTCGCGGTGCTCGACCTTGCCGCCGGCGCGACGCGTACTTTCGAGGGTAGCCGTCCGGTTGCCTCGGCCGACGGCAGCGTGCTGGCGTTCTCGTCGACGGCCGACGGCGTTACATCGATCTCGGTGCTGTCGCTCGCCGTCGGCGGTGACCCACGCGTCGTGTTCGAGAGTACCGATCGAACCCAGGAGCTCGCCATCTCGCCGCGCGGCGACCGCCTCATCGTGCAATCGATGCCGCGCGAAGATTGGGAGCTCTTCCTTGTCGATACCGGCGTACCGGCATCTACGGAGGAAGGCGCCGACGCGCTGCCTGAGCCGGTGCGGCTGACACGCGAGATCCAGCACGACCTCGCCGCCCGCTTCCTCACCGACGACACGATCCTCGCCGTCATCGGCGAGGGTCGGCACCGGCGTTCATACCTCTACGACGTCGACACGCTCGAGCGGCGCCGCCTGTTTCACAACAACACCGTGCGCACCATCGCGCCCGAGTACGAGTGGCAAGCGAGCGCCGACGGCAGCAAGGTGCTGATCGTGTCCGAGCGCGATGGCGACACGGTTTCGCCGGAGCGCGCCGTGTACCTGGTCGACCTCGATCGCCGGGTCAGCAAGTCCGACCTGGTCGCCCGCCTCGACAGCAGTCTGGCCGCCGAGCGCGCGCTGCGCGCCCACGGCGAGCGCATGTTCGGCCCCATCGCCGACGAGGTCCGCGCCGCGGTCGGCGAGGTCTCGATGTCGCGGCTCTACGACTACCAGAAGAGCCTTTTCGACTTCGGCTCGAAGAACATCACGCAGCCGGGCAATGCGCCGGCGCGCGAGTACCTGCGCGACACCTACGAATCGTTCGGCTACGAGCCGGCGCTGCAGTGGTTCGACGCCCGGGCGCGCGGCTCCAGCGAGCCCATTCGCACGGCTAACGTGCTGGCCAAGCTCGAGGC
>CBDUXW010000432.1:0-3412 GCA_965371275.1 uncultured bacterium
GCCCGGTTCCTGACGGGCGTCGGCGACGCTCTGGAAAACGACGGTTTCGACCAAAGGCCAGATCGTGCTGCCGGCAGAAATTCGCAAGCAGGACGGCATCGAGCCGGGACAGGAATTCGACGTGGAACGCCTCGACTGCGGCGAGTACCGGCTCGTGCGCCGCGCGCCGCGTCCGAACCAGGGTCTCGTTGACTGGCTTCTGGAATGCCCCGACAAGGGCTACTTCGTCGCCGTGGAGTCGGAATCCACCGACGCGCTGTGACGTATCTCGTCGACGCCAACGTGCTGAGCGAGCCGACCAAGCCGGAGCCCGACGCGCGCGTCGTTGAATGGCTGCGTGCGCACGAGCGTCACATCGCCGTCGATCCGGTCGTCTTGGGTGAGATCCGGTTCGGCATCCTCCTGTTGCCGCGCGGCCGGCGCCGCCGGCGCCTGGAGCGCTGGTTCGACGAAGGCATCGGCCGGATTCAATGCCTGGCGTGGGAAGCGGCCGTCGGCCTGCGCTGGGCGCAACTGCTCGCCGATCTGCGCGCCGCCGGGCGCTCCATGCCGATCAAGGACAGCCTGATCGCGGCGACCGCCCTTCATTACGGCCTGGTTGTTGTAACGCGCAACCATAGCGACTTCGTAGCGGCCGGCGCCGAGGTGGTTGACCCGTTCGTGACGGGGTGAGGTCGCCGGTCCCGGCGGCCGGTTCGGTTCCTGGGCAATGGCCGTTGATGCGCCTTTTTGTTCTCGCTAGAGTGCGCAGATGGTTTCCCGCTGACACGCAGGGGGAAACGCGACCGAAAAGTCCACGGCACTTTTACCGGCGGATCCACCAATGATGAAAAAAACTCGCGGCGCCCGTTGGGGCGCGCTTTGTCTCCTCGGAATCTTCGCGACGGGGGCCCTGGCGGCGCCCACATTGGCGCTCCCGGGGGCGCCGGTTGCTTCTGCACCGGTGCAAACCTCCTCTATTCCTACGCCCGAGTCTGTCCTCGGCTTTGCCGTGGGCGACGACTTCAAGCTTGCCTCGTACGACGAGTCGTTGGCGTACTTCCAGGCGCTCGACGCGGCCAGCGACCGGCTGCAGCTCATGGAGGTGGGGCTCACTTCGGAAGGCCGGCGCTGGTACGTGGCGTTGATCTCGGCGGCCGAGAATCTCGCCAATCTCGAGCGCTATCGACAGATCTCGCTGCGTTTGGCGCATCCGGAGGGCCTCAGCGACCTCGAGGCGCGGGCGCTGGCACGCGAGGGCAGGGCGATCGTATCGATCGACGGCGGCCTACATGCCACCGAGACGGCGCACGGGCAGCACACGATCCAGCTCGCCTACGACGTGATTACCGAGAAGGACGGCGACATGAGCCGCGCCATTCTCGACAACGTGATTCTGGTGCTGTGGTTCTCGATCAATCCCGACGGGCAAAACATGGTCGTCGACTGGTACCGGCGGAACCTGGGCACCGTGTACGAGATCGCACCGATGCCGTGGCTGTACCAGAAGTACATCGGCCACGACAACAACCGCGATGGCTACGGCCTCAACATGGTCGAGTCTCGGGTTGCGGTGCGCATGAAGCGCTACTTCGAGCCGCAGGTTCTGTATAGCCACCACATGACGGCGCCGGGCATGGCAACGATCTGGCTGCCGCCCTATGCCGAGCCGATATCGCCGTTCCTCAACCCGCTACTGCATCGCACCTCTGGAATGATGGGGATGGCGGCGGCGCGGCTGCTCGACGAGCGCGGCTTGTACGGCGCCACGCACATGGGCGCCGGTTACGACGCCTGGTACCCGGGTTACATCGACTTCGTCAACGCTTTCCACAACGTCGTGTACATGTTCAGTGAGACGGGGCTGCACGCTGACTATGCGACGCCGCGCTTCTACGCGGTGCAGGACTTTCCCGAGGAAGACCGCGAGCTGCGCCCGCGGACGCTGCAGCCGAGCTTATGGCGCGGTGGCTGGTGGAAACTGCGCGACTCGGTCGATTACATGCTCACGACGTCGACAGCAACACTCGACGTGGCCGCCAAATACCGCGAGAGCATGCTCTACAACCGCTATCAGGCCGGTCGCGACGTGATCCGGGCGTACACGGACGGTCCGCCGTATGCCTATCTTGTTCCCCAGGAGCAGCGTGACCCGGTAGCCGCGGTGGAAATGTTGCGTCGCCTGGCGTTTCAGAACGCGGACGTGCACCAACTGCGCGAAGCGGTCACGTTCGAAGGGATCGCTTACCCGGCAGGCACTTGGGTAATCCCAATCAATCGAGCTAACGGTAATTTCGTGCGTTCGGTACTGAATATTCAGGAATATCCTGATATTCGAACATCGGCGGAAGCGCCTCCTGACCAGCCGTATGACGTCGCCGGCTGGACGCTGCCCTATCAGATGAACGTTCGCACGATCGTAGCGGGTGTGCCGCTCACGGACGCGGTCCTGGCGGCCATGGATCCGGTCCGGGGCGTGCCGGTATCGTGGGATTCGGACGTCGACGCAGCGCCATTCGATTCCCTGCCGGGGCCGGGGTTCGACACGAATCCGATTGCCGCCGGCATCGTACCGCCGGCCGGTCGCATTGCCGGTAGGGGCGCGGCGCTGATCCTCGATCCGGCGCAGAACAACGCTTTTCGGGCGGTGAACCGTGCCTGGCGCCTGGGAGCCGGCGTTGGCTGGGTCCCGGGATCACCTAGCGAGGAGCCCGCAGATGCCACGGCTACGCCGGCCGCCGGTGCCGCGGCCGGCAGCGGCCACTACGTGATCACGGGTCTCGCCGAGGCGGCGGCCGACGAAATGGTTGCCGAGCTCGCCTTGCAGGTGCAGCGTACGGCCGCCGGCGCAACGAGCCTGCCGCCGCCGCGCATCGCGCTGTATCGACCGTGGGTGCGGCCGAGCATCGACGAAGGTTGGACGCGGTGGCTGCTGGAGAACTATGGCTTCGAGTTCACCAGCTTGCGCAACGAGGACGTGCGGGCCGGCAAGCTGGGCGATCGCTTTGACGTGATCATCATCGCCGACGACAGCGCCCGGCAGATCGTCGACGGGGCGCCACGCGGTTCGGTGCCCGGCCGCTACGCCGAAGGCATCGGCACGCAGGGCGTGCGCGAGCTCGAGGCATTCGTACGCGGCGGCGGCACGCTGGTGTGCCTCGACTCGAGCAGCAACTTCGCGATTGAGGCATTCCATTTGCCGGTTCAGAACGTCGTCGGCGAGCTCGAGCGCGACACCTTCTACTTGCCGGGGTCCATCGTCGAGATGACCGTGGACGTGTCGCATCCGGTAATGGCGGGCATGCCGGAGAAGGCCATGGTGATGACCGAGAACAGCCCGGTGTTCACGGTGACGGAGGAGTTCGAGGGGGCGGTGCTCGGCTACTACCAGCGGCTTGGCTCACCGCTGTTGTCCGGTTACCTCCTGGGCGAG
>CBDUXW010000433.1:0-3410 GCA_965371275.1 uncultured bacterium
CCACCTCGTGTTCACCACCGTGCACGCCAACAACGTGTTCGACGTCATCGGCCGCCTGCTCAACATGGGCGTCGAGACCTACAACTTCGTCTCGGCGCTCAACTGCGTGTTGGCTCAGCGTCTGGTTCGCCTGGTGTGCGAAGAGTGCAAGGCACCGGCCGACGTGACACCCGAGCTGCTCGCCGAGTCGGGCCTCGATACCGAGTTGGCGGGGCACACGTTCTACGAGGGCGCCGGGTGCAGTGTCTGTCACGGCACCGGCTACCGCGGTCGGACCGTCATCGCCGAGCTCCTCGACATGTCCGATACCACGCGCGAGCTGATCCTCGACCGTCGTCCGATTTCGGAAATCAAGCGCCATGCTCTGGAAGCGGGCATGACTTCGTTGCGCCAGTCGGCGCTCGACAAGGCGCTGCTCGGCCACACAACGCTGCAAGAGATCAACAAGGTGACGTTCGTTGAGTAACGCGATGGCGGTATCGATTGCGCCCGGCGAGCTGCGCCTGATGGTGGCGCGGCGCAACGGCTCGTTGCGACCGGTGCATCAGCTTGAAGCCGAGCTCGCAGACGGCGCCGTGCGCGCCGGCTTGCAGGCCCCCAACCTCGACGATGCCGCGGCGATTTCCGCGGCCCTGCGCGAGCTTGCCGAGAAGTCCGGAGCAATCGGCGAGCGCGGTGGCCTGGTGTCGTTGCTGATTCCCGACGCCGCCGTACGGTTGGCGCTGGTGCCGCTGGAAGGCGCCGAGCCGCGGCGCGCCGAAGGCGAATCGATGGCGCGCTGGGCATTGCGTGACCTGTTGCCCGTTGAAGGTGACGAAGCGCGGGTGGCCTGGTCGCTGGTTGCCGAGGCGACGGCCGAGCACCCGCGTAAGTGGCTGCTGGCCGTCGGCGCTGACCCCGCCGTGGTGCGGGAATACGAGTCTGTCGTGGAGCAGCTGGGCTGGACGGTCGGGCGCGTCGTGCCGTTGACGCTCGCCATGTCGGTCGGTGCCGATCGCTCGGTCGCCGAAGATGACAGAGGCGCGGCCCGCCTGTTGCTCAGCGGAGCCGGGGGCCAGGTCGCCTGCCTCGTGGAGGCCGATGGCGTGCCGCGGCTGCATCGTGCGTGGCGCGGCGGCGCCCCTGACCTCGATCTCGAGCTGCCGAATATTGCCCGCTACGTGACCCAGCGGCTGGAGCTGTCGATCGTCGAGGCTGTAGTCGCGGGACCGGAGCAGTGGCGCTTGCGCGCCGGCACGGCCTGCGAAGCTATCGGGTGGCGCGTGCGCACCACCTCGCGCTGGTCGGCACACATGGGAGCGGTGCAGGCATGAAGAGCCTTCCGGTGAATCTGGCGACCGATCCGTACGAGCACCGGCAGTGGGTACGTCGCGTGACGCTGGTGTCCGGGGTCGCGGTCATGCTGATCACGCTGCTGCATATGGCCTGGGCCTGGAACCTCACCGACACCGTGCCGAGCGCCGAGCCCGACCGCGCCGCGATGGAGTTGTTGCGGCAGTGGAACGACGAGGTGAACGATCTGGTCGGCGCCGCGAATCCCGAAGTGGCGCGCCGTCTGTCGATTGCGGTCGGACTGTCCAACAGCATCATCGACCAGCGAGTGTTTCCCTGGGCGGCGTTATTCTCGATACTCGAGGAGAGCACGCCCGACGATGTCCGCCTCGAGCTGGTCCAACCCATGACCACGCTCAGCGGCGTCCGTGTGGCTCTGACCGCTGCTTCGGCATCGGGTGACTCGCTGCTCGCGTTCCTGTCGGCGCTCGAGCGGCGTCCGGAGTTCATTGCGGTGTACCCCGGTCGTCAGCTCATGGGCATCGATGGAGATCTCCGTCTGAGTATCGAGGCGTTGGCGAGCGGTATCGACGACGGCACGGACGCCCGGGAGCCGCGGCCATGAGCGCGCCCCGGATTGCCGCACTGTTGCGTGGCTGGATGCTCGTGGTCATCGTGGTACTGGCCGTGAACCTGGTCGTGGCGACCTCGTTTACCGTGCCTCGCTGGCGCGCCCAGCGCGGCGTGGCAGGGGCGGCCGGCGGCATCGAGAGCGCCCGGCAGCGCCTCGAGCCGCGGTTGCAGCGGGCGCGAGAAACGCACGGCCGCGTGGTTACGGCGGAGCGTGATCTCGAAACGTTCTACGACGACCTGGTGGTCGACGTCAGCGGCGCCGAGTTGATGGCCATGCTCGTTGGCGCGGCGTCCGACGCCGGCATCCTGCTCGATGACGCGTCGTTTCAATTTGCTCCCGTTCCCGAGCTCGGCCTCGTGCAGCTCGTGATCAGCGCTCCGCTAACGGGCGATTACCAGTCGGTTCGCCGGCTGCTCGACGGATTGGTCGAGCTGCCCGTGTTCCTGATCGTCGAGGGCATCGGATTGTCGGCCATGCCCGGAGGCGTACCCGGCGGGGGTGGCGATCGTCTACGCATAGAGTTGACGCTCAGTGTCTTCATGGAGGATCTGGAAATCCCGGCCGACGGCTTGGCGAGCTTCGGTGGGCGGGGTGTTGCAGCTCCGGTTACGCTGCGGCAGATCGAAGACGCCGCGCAGCGTGTACCCGAGAACGCCGACCCGGAAGATCTCGCCGAGGTGTTGGTGGAGCGACTCGCGGCGCTGCCGCCGTTGCCGGTCGATCCGAGCGCTCTGATTGTCCACCTCGACAGGCTCGAGCAACCCGCATCGTCGAGGGCGCCGACACGAAACCTTTTTGCCACCGTCGAGCCCCCGCCACCACCACCGGTGGCTCGTCCGCCGGTCGTGGTGCCCGATCCTGAGCCCGTCATCCCCGTGGAGTTGCTCGGCGTCATGCGTGTCGCCGGCGTTTGGCACGCCAGCCTGATCGATGACGACGGCGAGCTGTTCGTAGCCGCGGCCGGCGACAGCCTGTCAATTGGAGTTCAAATCGTGGAAGTGGGCGCCGACTACGCCGAGATCGCTTTCGGTGATGAAGTCGCGCGTCTCATTCTGGAAGGACAGTTCCCGTGATCAAGAACCGAACCTTTGTGCTGCTGTTTCTGGCATCCATGCTCGTGGTCGGCTGCGGCGGCAACCAGGCGATGAACCGCGCCGACCTCGAAGTGCAACGCGGCAACCTCGACACGGCGATCTCGTACTACCAGGAGATCCTGCTGGAAGACCCCGGCAACGTCGACGCCAAGATCAAGCTGATGCACCTGAAGTTGACCGCTTCACAGGCTCACGAGCAACAGGGTCGGGCGCTGCGCCGGGAAGGCAACCTCGAGCTGGCGCTGCTGGAGCTGCAACTCGCTGTTCGTCTCGACCCGGGAAACGACAAGGCCATGGAGCTGGCCGGAGAGGTACAGCAGGAGCTCATCGAGCAACAGCGCGTCCGGGAGTCTCAGCAAACGCCGACGGAGAGGATCCTCGAGGAGGCGCGCGCCGCAGATTCTGTCCTG
>CBDUXW010000434.1:0-3383 GCA_965371275.1 uncultured bacterium
CTCCCGCCCCTGACGAAGTCGTCGTCGAGGTAGCGGGGTGCGGCGTGTGCCACACGGACCTGGGGTTTTTCCACGGCCATGTTCCGACACGTGCACCCTTGCCCCTGGTGCTCGGGCACGAGGTTGCAGGGAAGGTAGTCGAGGCCGGCGACGGTGCCGAGCAGTGGATAGATCGCGATGTTCTGGTGGCTGCCGTGATCGCGTGCGGCCAATGCGAGTTCTGCTTGGCCGGGCGCGGCAATGTCTGCCGCCAACAGAAAATGCCGGGCAACGATTGCGACGGTGGCTTCGCCAACTACGTAACCGTGCCGGCCAACGGATTGACGGAGATCGAGTCGATTCCGGACGGCTACGGGCTTGCCGATTTTTCGGTTATCGCCGATGCGGTCACGACGCCCTTGCAGGCCATGCACCGTGCCGCGGTCGGGGAGGGGGACTTCGTCGTGGTCATCGGCACCGGTGGCGTGGGGACGTACGCGGTACAGATCGCCGCGACGCGCGGCGCCACGGTGCTCGGTCTCGACGTCAACGCCGATCGCCTCACGCCCCTTCTCGATTACGGCGCGGCCGCCGTTTTGGACGTCTCGGATCTCGAGTTTCGCGACATTCGAGCCGCCGTCACCCGTCATGCGCAGGATGCCGGGTTCAAGCGTCTGTCGTGGAAGATTTTCGAATGCTCCGGAACGCCGGCGGGACAGGAGACGGCCTTCGGGCTCCTGGGGCCCGCCGCCACCTTGGCCGTTGTCGGGTACACACCGAAGACGGTGTCGGTGCGGTTGTCGAATCTCATGGCGTACGACGCCGATGCGTTCGGTAGCTGGGGATGCCCGCCGGAGCTCTATCCCGAGGCCGTAGAACTGGTGCGCTCCGGTCGCATCAACCTGCTGCCTTTCATTCAGCGGATGCCGATGACGGAAATCGCCGAGGCCTTCGCGATTGCCGATGAAGCTTCGCAGGCCGGCCGCATCATCTTGACCCCGTGACGGCCCACACGATGAGCAACCACATATGAGCAGCCGAATTCCGATATCGCCTGACACGACGAGAGACGCGAGATGAAAAACCACGAACTGGTTGCGGACTACGAATTCGAGCACATTCGCTACGAGCAGCGGCCGGCCAAGGACAAACACGGCGCCGACGTGGCCGGGCTGCACGCGGTGTGGATCTCGCTCGACAATCCGGAGCAGCTCAACTCGTATACGACCGACGCGGTGAAGGAGCTCATCCTGGCCTTCCGCCGCGCTTCTGTGGATCGTGCCGCGGTCGCGGTGGTGTTCACGGCGACCGGAGAGCGAGCGTTCTGCACCGGCGGCAACACCGCTGAGTACGCCGAAGTGTACGCCGGCCAACCGCAGGAATATCGCCAATACATGCGGCTGTTCAACGACATGGTCAGCGCCATCTTGAGCTGTGACAAGCCGGTGATCAATCGGGTCAACGGCATGCGTGTTGCCGGCGGCCAGGAGATCGGCATGGCCTGCGACTTCACGTTGGCCAGCGACCTGGCGCGCTTCGGGCAGGCCGGCCCGAAGCACGGATCGGCGCCCGACGGCGGCTCTACCGACTTTCTCGACCTTTACGTGGGCTTCGCGCGCGCCATGGAGAGCTGTGTGTTGTGCGAGAGCTGGAGTGCCCACACGGCCGCGCGCCTCGGGCTCGTCAACGCCGTGTTTCCCGTGCTGCGCGTCGACGGCGAGCTGGTACCCAATCCGACGGTCGTCACCGATCGTTGGATCGACGACCGCGGCAACATCGTTTACGGCACCGACAAGAGCGGCGACGCGCTCGCTGCCGGCAAGGCGCTGTTGAAGGGCGGCAGCATCGATTTTGCCTCGCTCGACGCCGGTGTCGACGAGTTGGTCACCCGGATCCTCTATCTGATGCCTGATTGCACGATCAAGACGATCGAATCGCTGCGCAAGAAGAAGCTCGAGCACTGGGACCGCAACCACGAGTCGAACCGAGCATGGTTGGCGCTCAACATGCTCACCGAAGCCAAGGCGGGCTTCCGCGCCTTCCACGAAGGCACTCGCGAAACCGGCCGTGAGGTCGATTTCATCAAGCTCCGCCGTCGTCTTGCCGAGGGAGCCGAGTGGAACGATGAGTTGATCCGCGAAATTTCGCCCCAGTATCGAGAAATCGAGGAGGCCGTGAAATGAGCATGCGTGCGGTTCGTGTAGATACCGCCGGCGAGGGCATGATCATCCTGCGGCTCGACCGCCCTCCCGGGAACGTACTCGGAATCGACCTGTGTCGGCAGCTTTGCCAGGAAATCGCGACGGCCGCCGACGACGAGGCGGCGAAGCTGCTGGTCGTCGCCAGCGCCGGCGAGCATTTTTCTTTCGGCGCCAGCGTTGAAGAACACCTCCCGGAGCAAGCCGAGGAGATGCTCGCGGCGATGAGCGAGCTCGTCAACGTCTTGTACTCACATCCCTATCCGACGCTGGCCGCCATCCGCGGCCGTTGCCTCGGCGGTGGGCTCGAGGTGGCCTTGGCCTGCGACATGCTTGTCGCCGAGAGAAGCAGCATCATGGCGGCGCCCGAGATTCGGCTGGGAGTGTTCGCGCCGGCCGCGACGGTGCTGCTGCAAGCCGGTGTGCCGCGCTGTGTTGCCGCCGAGGTGCTGCTCGCCGGGCGCGACCTCAGCGCCGCCGAAGCCCTGCAGTTCGGAATGGTCAACCGCGTCGTCGCCGACGGCACGCTCGACGAGGCCGTTGTCGAGTTCGCCGGCGCTTTCGCGGGGCATTCGGCGGCTTCGTTGCGCCAGGCGACGCGCGCCTTGCGCCGCGCTTGCGCCACGCGCACACCCACGCGACTACGCGAGGAATTGCGGCGGGCCGAACGGCAGTACCTCGACGAGCTGTTGGCGCTGCCCGACGGAACCGAAGGCATTCGCGCCTTCCTCGACAAGCGCGAACCGGTCTGGGAGAGGGGCTAGTGGCGGCGACGCACGCATCTGATGTTGTCGTGATCGACGAGATCGTCGGGCGGGCCGATGAGCTTTGCCATGACATGAGCTTCGCCGCCGCGCGCCGCTGGAAGGATGCCGAGCAAGGCCGCCGGGTGATCGGCTATCTGCCCGTGTACGCACCGGTCGAGCTGATCACGGCCGCCGCCATGCTGCCGCTGGGAATCGTCGGCGGCGGCGATCAGGTCGAGATCATTCGCGGCGACGCCTACTTCCAGTCGTACATCTGCCACCTGCCGCGCAGCGTCGTGGAGCTCGGGGTGGGCGGCAATCTCGATTTCTGCGACGGCTTCGTTTTTCCGTCGACATGCGATGTGATTCGTAATTTGTCGGGCATCTGGCAGCTTGAGTTTCCCGACAAGTACGTGAAGTACTTCGACGTGCCGCAGAACTTCGATCCGAACATCGGGGG
>CBDUXW010000435.1:0-3377 GCA_965371275.1 uncultured bacterium
TCTATCAATGGGAGTTGACCGGGGCGTATCCGGACACCATTCTGGCGGGTTTTTTGGAATCGCGGGAGATCGACGAACCTGCCGTCTCCGAATTCGCCGCAGAGCTCTTCCGCGGCACCGTTGAACGCGCCGAGGAGCTTGACGGTATCATCGCCGAGCACACTCGCCACTGGCGCATCGATAGGCTGGCGCTGGTCGAGAAAAGCATCTTGCGCCTGGGTAGCTACGAGTTGATGTACGAGCGCGGTACACCGACCGCCGTGGTCATCGACGAAGCTGTGGAACTCGCCAAGCGATACAGCGGAACGGAGGCCGGCCCCTTCGTCAACGGCATTCTGGACGCTATCAGCGGACACGTGCGTGGCGGTGATGCCGGCGCCTCGCCAGACAATGGCGCAGCGGTCGCCCATGAAGAGGCAGCACCGCAGGACACATAGAGCGCGATGAGCTACGACGCCCAGAGCATCGAGAGCAAGTGGCAGGTCAAATGGGCCGATGACGACGTCTATCGCGCCAACGAGAGCGCCGATGGGGAGAAGTACTACTGCCTGGAAATGCTGCCGTACCCGTCGGGACGGTTGCACATGGGGCATGTGCGCAACTACTCGATCGGCGACGTCGTGGCCCGCTTCCGCCGGATGCGCGGCTACAACGTCATGCACCCGATGGGTTGGGACTCGTTCGGGATGCCGGCCGAGAACGCGGCGATCGAACGAGAGATTCACCCCGTAGCGTGGACGCGCGACAACATCGCCGTCATGCGCGAGCAGCTCAAGCAGCTCGGCTTCGCCTACGACTGGGATCGCGAGATCGCCAGCCACACACCCGAGTACTACCGCTGGAACCAGTGGCTGTTCCTGAAGCTCCTCGAGAACGACCTGGCGTACCAGAAAGACGCCCTGGTGAACTGGTGCCCGTCGTGCGAGACGGTGCTGGCCAACGAACAGGTAGAGGAAGGAAAGTGCTGGCGCTGCGGCCAGGTCGTCGAAGAACGGCGCTTGCCCCAGTGGTTCTATCGCATTACCCGTTACGTAGACGAGCTACTGGCCGACCTCCCCGGCCTCGAAGGGTGGCCGGAACGTGTTCGCGCCATGCAGGCCAATTGGATCGGTAAGAGCAACGGCGCCCGCGTCGTCTTCGGCCTCGACGACGATGACGACGGGCTCGAGGTGTTCACCACGCGGATCGACACCATCTTCGGCGCCACGTTCATGGTCGTGGCGCCCGAGCATCCCCTGACACGGCGCCTACTGGAGAGTGGTCCGGGGTCCGACGCAGGCCTCGGCAGCGATGAGTTTCGATCCGGCGTCGATCGCTTGGCGGGCATGAACCGTCGCCCACGCCACGGCGAGGAGATCGAAAAGGCAGGCGTGTTTACGGGCCATTATGCGACCAACCCGTTCAACGAAGAGCGGCTGCCGATCTGGGTCGCGAACTTCGTGCTGATGGATTACGGGACGGGAGCCATCATGGCCGTTCCGGCGCACGATGAACGCGACTTCGAGTTCGCCCGCAAGTACGGGTTGCCGGTCCACCCCGTCGTCGGTCCTGCCGGGGATGATCAGCCGGACGGGGTCGCGGATCCCGATGCCTTGTCGGCGGCGCAGGCCATTGAGGGAGTATTGCTCGATCGCTGCGGTCGTTTCGCCGGTCTGCCGACCGCCGAAGCTCGCGCTGAAATGTCGGCGGCGGCGCTCGCCGGAGGTTTCGGCGACACCGCCATCGACTATCGCATCAAGGACTGGGGTATCTCGCGGCAGCGCTATTGGGGCACCCCCATCCCGATCATCTACTGCGACGCGTGCGGTGCGGTGCCGGTGCCCGAGGCAGACCTTCCGGTGGAGCTGCCGGAGGAGGTCGAATTCACCGGTACCGGCGGCTCGCCGCTGCAGCATGTCGAGTCGTTCGTCAACGTCGACTGCCCGACGTGCGGGAGTCCGGCGCGGCGCGAAACCGACACGATGGACACGTTCGTCGATTCGTCGTGGTACTACCTCCGCTATCTGTCGCCGCACGACGATGCCCATCCGTTTGCGCGGGAGGCGGCCGACTACTGGCTGCCGGTCGACATCTATATCGGCGGCATCACCCACGCCGTTCTGCACCTGCTGTACTTCCGCTTCTTCTGCAAGGCGATGGCCGACCTCGGGCTGCTGCACGAACGTGAGCCGGTCACCGAGCTGCTGACCCAGGGCATGGTGCTGATGGGCGGGTCGGCGATGTCGAAGTCGAGGGGCAATGTCGTCGATCCCGACGAAATGGTGCAACGTTACGGCGCCGACGCAACGCGGATCTTCGTTCTGTTCGCGGCGCCGCCCGAACGTGACTTCGAGTGGGACGAGGGAGGGATCGAAGGCTGCGCCCGCTTTCTCAACCGCACGTGGACGATCATCAACCAGGCGCTCGACGTGCTCGACGATGTCGGCCGCTGTCCCGCCGAGGATGGCGGGGACTTGCCGGCACCGTTGCTACAACTGCAACGCAAGGCCCACGACACGACGCGGCGCGTAACCCGGGAAATCGGTGAGCGGCTCCACTTCAACACCGCGATCGCTTCCCTGATGGAGCTCCTCAACGAGTGTTACGCCGCCACTGCGGCGCTGCCGGTTGCCGACGCCGGACCGCACGCCTGGGTGTACCGAGACACCTTCGAGCGGCTGACCGCCTTGGTGGCGCCGTTCGCGCCGCACCTGGCACAGGAATTGTGGGAGTCTCTCGGACACGACGGCTACGTCCTGGATGCCGCATGGCCGGAGTTCGACGCGGCGTTGCTCGAGCTCGACACCGTCAGTCTCGCCGTGCAGGTTGATGGCAAGATACGGGGGCGGGTGGAGGTGCCGGCTGACCTGTCGGATAAAGAGGAGCTGGTCGCCAAAGCCATGGAAGACGCCAACGTGGCCCGTCACCTGGAGGGGAAGTCCATCACGCGCAGCGTTGTCGTTCCGGGAAAAATCGTCAGCTTGAACACGGAGTGAGTATGACGCCACGGTGTCGACGGAAGTCTCAGAGGATCCGGGCACACCGTCCGGCGACAGCGATATGGGTTGTGTTGGCGGCGTTGCTCGCCGGTTCGCTGACGGCGGCGAGCTGCGGCTACACGCTCGTCGGTACAGGGTCGTTCGTGCCCGAGTACATCCGGATCGTCGCCATCCCGACGTTCGCCAACCGCACGCCGCGATTCGAGGTAGAGATTCTGATCACCGACGCGGTCACCCGCGAGTTCGTGTCGCGCGGCAACTTCTCGGTGGTCGCGGACCAGCAGGGCGCCGACGCTGTGCTCAGCGGCACGATCACGAACTTCACCATCACCCCGATCGGTTTGGATCCCACCGAGGAAGCAAACAACTACCTGGTCCAGATCACGGCGCAAGTGTCCT
>CBDUXW010000436.1:0-3363 GCA_965371275.1 uncultured bacterium
CGGGAGCGCCACAGCCCCTCGGTGTCTCAGGATGGCTCGGCCTCCAGACCGTATCGCTTGATCTTCTCGTACAGCGTCTTGCGGGCGATCCCCAGCATCCGGGCCGCGGCCGCCTTGTTGTTGGCGGTCTTCGCCAGGGCGGCGACGATGGCTCGAGACTCGAGGTCCTCGAGGTTGAGTGGTGGCTCGGTGGCGGACGGCGAGGCCCCGGGAGCAACCGTTGAAGTTGTCGCCGACCCGTCTTCGGCGGCGCTTGCATCGATCAGTTCGGCCGCACGCGGCCGCACCGAAAGCTCGCGGCGGACATCGTTTGCCGTTAAATTGCCACTGGCACCCAGCGCGACGCAGCGCTCCACCAGGTTCCACAGCTCGCGCACGTTGCCCGGCCAGGTGTGGGCGAGGAGGAGATCGATGGCCTCGGGTTGGACGCCGTCGATCGGTCGCTCGCCGCCGTTCCTCTGATTCGACTCATTGATGAAGTAGCGCAGCAACGGCGCGATGTCCTCCGGGCGCTCGCGTAGCGGCGGCAGATGAATATCGAGGACACTCAGCCGGTAATACAGATCCTCGCGCAAGACGCCGGTCGAGACTGCCTGCTCAACGTCGCGATTGGTTGCCGCGATGATGCGCACGTCCACCTCTCGCTCTTCCGTCTCGCCCAGCGGCCTGACGCGCTTGTCTTGCAGAACACGGAGGAGCTTGGCTTGCGTGGAAGTGGGCATTTCCGTGATTTCGTCGAGCAACAACGTGCCGCCGTCAGCCTTGCGGATCAGGCCGGTACGGGACGCAACGGCGCCGGTGAAGGCACCACGGCTGTGGCCGAAGAGCTCGCTTTCGATCAGCTCTCCCGGCAGGCCGGCGCAGTTCACCGGCACGAACGGGCCCGCCGCCCGGGGCCCCTCGTAGTGCACGATGCGAGCGACCACGTCCTTGCCGGTGCCGCTCTCGCCGGTCAAAAGCACGTTTACCGTCGAACGACACGCCGACCTCAACCGTGCCAGTACCGAGCGCATCGCCGGACTCGTGGCCACGAATCCCTCGAACCGGTATTGCTCGTGCAAGCCATCCTCGAGCTCGGCAACCCTTGCCTGCAAGCTGCGGAGCTCCGCTACTCGCGAAATGCAGCGCAGCAGCTCGTTCTTGTTGAATGGCTTGGTGAGATAGTCGGCCGCGCCGCGCCGCATGGCATCGACGGCGTTGTCTATCGTTCCGTAGGCGGTCATCACGACGACCGCCGCCTCTTGCTGCCGAAGCCCGATGTTGTCCAGTAGTTCGAGGCCGTCCATCCCGGGCATGCGCACGTCGGTCAGCACGATGCACGGCCCATCGTGCCCGTCGAGCCATTCGATGGCCTGGGCTGCGGTTGCCGCCGCGGCGACCGGATGGCCGGCGCGCTCGAGGATCGTCCGGCAAGTGTCGCGCATTGTCGCGTCGTCCTCGACGACAAGCACGGGCTCGCTCATCGCCTGTTCGATGCCGGGGATCGAATTCTCAGATGCCGTCATGGTTTTCGCTCACTACTCGGACGCCTGTAGTCCGTCGACTGCTGCCGCGGGCAGCGTCACCGTAACGCGGGCGCCCTTCCCCAGCTCACTGCCGACATCGACACGGCCACCGTGATCGGTCACCGTGTTGTACACGACCCACAGCCCGAGCCCGGTGCCGACGCCAGGAGCTTTGGTGGTGAAGAAGGGCTCGAAGACGTGTCCTTGCGCGTCAGCCCCGATCCCCTGTCCCTCGTCCGCGACGACAAACCACACGGTCGAGTCGTTGTGCTCGATCGTCACCGATACTCGTCCGCCGTCGGGCATGGCGTCCGCTGCGTTGCGCAGCAAGTTCACGAACACCTGCTCGAGTTCGTTCCGGTTGCCGAAGACCCCCGCCTCCGGTGGGCCCTCTTCTACGGTAACTTCCACGCCGCGTTGTTCCAGATCGTGGCGCAGCAAGTCGATCGCCACGTCTACGACTTCGCCGGCGCGCAGTACCGAGCGTGTGTCCGACGAGGGACGTGAAAAATCGAGCAGCTTGCGCACGATCTGACTGCATCGGTCGACCTGCGAGACCACGAGGTCGAGGCCCTCGTGGGCGCTCGTCAGCTTGTCCGATGTGTCGGCGTGGTTCGCCGCTTCGAGCTCTTCCTGGGCCATCTGCGCGTGGCAGAGGATGGTCGCCAGCGGTGTCCCGAGCTCATGAGCCACCCCGGCAGCGAGTTGTCCGATGGCCACCATTTTTTCTTGTTGGACCATTTTTTGTTGTGACTTCTCGAGCTCCCGAGTACGCGCCTCCACCATGGCCTCCAGACGGTCGGCGTAGCGTCGCAGTTGCTCGCCTTGCTGCAGCACCTCTGCTTCGCGCGTTTGCAGGGCTTCGGCCATCGAGTTGAACGTTCGGGCGAGATCTTCGATCTCATCGTTGGTCTCGATCTCCAGACTTGCGTCGAAGTCGCCCTTGGCCAGGCGCGCGGCGCCGTTGGTCAAGGCTCGAATCGGACTCGCGAACTGGTGCGCCGCGACCAGGGCCAGCAATCCCGCAACGAGCACGATCACCGTTCCGGCGCCAAGCACGGACCGCCGCATGTGGCTCACCGGTGCAAACACGGTTGCCGCCGGACGACTACTCACGAGCATGTAGTCACCCAACGAGGAGTCTGTCGCCTCCAGCAAGGGCGTGAACGTGACCACGGCGCCCACCCCTTCCGTTATGACCCCGCTGTCACCAGCCAGAACGCGAGCCACCACCGTTTCCGGGAGCTCTTGTTGCAGATTGTTGTGGGCCGGGTCGGCCAGCAGAGTGTTCCAATCCTCGGCTTGGTCGGAACGGAAAAGGAACTCACCGGCCGGCCCGACCAGAAAGACGCTCTCGTCGGCTCGGGGCTGGGTCATTTCCAGTAATTCGAAGAGCGCGCGGGCATAGACATCTGCGACCAATAAGGCCTTCAGCTTGCCGCCAGCGTCACGAATGGGTCGGACGAAGCTGAGCGCCGAAACCAGCTCACCGGACGGCTGGCTGCGCAGCTCGACCGGCGCGAAGGCGATTCCACCCGGGTCCAGGCCTTGGATCAGGGTCGTGTAGTAGCGGAAACCAGTTTGTTGCCAGCGGCCGGCCGGCACGGTCGTTGGAGATCCGGCCACGACCACGGTGTGGGCGACTTCGACGCCGTCGGCCCCGAGCAGTCTCAACCGGTAGTAACGGAGCTTGCTGCCGACAAAATCGCGCAAGAAGGATTCGGCGTCGCGTCGCGCTGCGTCGCCGTCCTGCGACGATGCTTCGATCTCGGTGCCCAGGAGGTTGCCGATGAGGTGCAGGTCTCCCACCAGGATGAGGTCGTCATTGACGACAGTGAGGAAGGCCTGGACTCTCTCT
>CBDUXW010000437.1:0-3324 GCA_965371275.1 uncultured bacterium
GTACGAGAACCACCGGGCTGAAGCCGAGGAACGAGGTGCCCAGCCACAGCGCCAGGCCGGCGATGCCGACACCCGCGTAGGCAACCGCCATACGATCGATGGCGTCGATCGACGGGTACCAAGAGCGCACCCAGGCCACGGCGGCAACCGCCGGAGCGCCGAGAATGACCAAAGCGGCCACGATTAAGGCGAGCAACCCCATGGCTCACCAACTCTACTCGATAACGCGCTACCATTGCCGCATGAACATGCCACCCGGCGCCGTGCGGCGAGTCGATGTTCTCCCTTTGAATCAAGCACGGTACGTTACCCTGTCATGACTACTCCGTCTGCCGAAACTCCGTTTAATCGACTGGGCCGCGCCCTGGCCGATCTTCCGGAGGTACGGCTGGCGTTCCTGTTCGGAAGCCGCGCTCGGGGGTGCGCCCGCCGCGGAAGCGATTTCGACATCGCCGTGCTCGTCGATGACGAGTGTGCCGGCAAGGCGCGGGGACAGACGATCCGCCGGCTCGCCGCTCACCTGGGCCGCGAGGTCTCGAGCGCCCACCTCGACCTCGTCTTGCTCAACCAGGCACCCGCTTTGCTCCGTCATCGCGTCTTGCGCGATGGTAAGGTTCTCTTCGAACGCAGCGTCGGGGAGCGGGTGCGCTTCGCGACCGAGGCGATTCGGGACTATCAAGACGGGTTCGTTCACCGCGAGCGGTTCACCAAGCGGCGGATCGAGCGGATCAAGGCCAAGGAAACCGATGGTCGACCGGGAAACCTTCTCGAGAAGGCTCGAAGCGCTGCGCGGCTACTTGCACGAGCTCGAGGCGTTTCGTGAGGTCGACGAGCAGGAGTTCATCCAAGAGCCTGCCCTGCACCATCTCGCGGAGCGTTACCTTCACCTTGCCATCGAGGCCTGTTTCGACCTGGCCAACCATTGGATCGCCGAAACGGCGCTTCCCACTCCGGATGCCAACCGCGACACCTTCACGGTCCTAGAAACCGCCGGGCAGCTCTCCTCCGACGCGGCGGACCGACTCCGGGGGTGGGCGGGATTCCGAAACGTCCTCGTTCATGAATACGTCGACATCGATCACGCGATCGCCTACCGGGCCATCTGCGATGAGCTCGGCGATCTGCGATCGTTCGCCGATTGGGCCGCGGACAAGCTGTAGGCAACCGCAACGCGCTACCATTGCCGCATGAACATGCCACCCGGCGCCGTGCGGCCGCGCGAGTGGGTGCCCGCGGCGGCTCTGTGGTTGTTTTTCTTCGCTGTGGCACGCGCGACCGCGCACGCAACCTACAGCGTTACCGATTTGGCCGCGGTCGCTGTGCTCTACGGCCTCGCTGCCTGGACGCTCGATAACCTCGCGCGTCTTCTCGGAACCACCGGCAAAATAGGCCAGGCTGCCGGGGCATTGTTCGCCGGGTTGGTGCTCGCCTGGCATTTCCGCGAGCAGACGCGCCCCGCCGGCGTCGGCGACACGCTGTGGGCTGCCGCGGCAATGAGCCGCTTCTTGGGCACGGCCGTGGCGCTGGCAACGCTTTACTGCATCATTGGGTATGTGTCGCGGCGCCGCCCCCGCACTTCTGAACGGGACGCGAAGCGAGCGGACGCAAGCGACGCGAGGCAAGCGGACCCGAGCACCGCGACGACAAAGCGCGCGGCGGCACTGTTCGCGGCCAGCGCCGCGGCGCTGCTGATCGCGCTCGGCATCGGGTTTTTCGCGTCCAACACCCTACGTTGGCACCTGCTGCAGCAAAACCTGCTGCTCGGCACGCCCGCCTATCACCTGTTCGCCACGCCGGCCAATCGGCTCGAAGGCGAAGCCTGGGCGCGCCACTCGGGTGGGGCGTCGCTCGGCCAACCCGGCTGGGTGCTCGACCTCGCCGACGCCGAGCCCGGCGTGCAGCCCACAGCGTCGGGGGCGTCCGGATCGACCGCGGCGACCGCGGCGCCCACGTTGCCCGCTCCAGCCACGGCGCCCGTGACGACCGCAGGAGGCCAGCGGCCCGACATCGTCTTCATCATGCTCGATACGCTGCGTGCCGACGTGCTCGAAGCCTACGGCGGCGAGCCGTCGCTGATGCCGGCACTCAACGCCTATGCCGCCGATTCGTGGCTGTTCGCCGACGTGCTGGCCAACGCGAGCTGGACACGACCGTCGCTGGGTTCCTTTTTTACCGGGCTGCTGCCCGAAGAGCACGGCGCTACCGGTTTACGCTTCGCGCTGTCGCCGAGCGTCAAGATGCTGGCCGAGATTCTCTCCGCCCAGGGATACGAAACCGCCGCCTTCAACGCCAACGGCCGCATGGTGAACGCCATTTCGGGCTTCGATCGTGGCTTCGACGTGTTCGAGTCGCTGCGCGATCAGCCGGGCTACGCACGCGCCGATTTCGTCACCGATCGCGTCGGCGAATGGCTGGCGCAGCGGCGCCTCCGTGACGACGACACGAGGCCGCTCTTTCTCTACGTTCACTACCTCGACCCACACACGCCCTACTTGAGCTCGCCGGGAACCGATTTCCGCGAGAACCCCGTATCTCACGAGGTCGCGCGGCAACGCTACGCCGACGAGGTGCGCTTTCTCGACATCGAGCTGGAGCGTCTGCTCGAGATGCTCGACGACGAGCTCGTCGCCGCCCGCCTGACACTGGTGGCCTCCGACCACGGTGAGGAGTTCGGGGAGCACGGCGCCCGCGGTCACGCCCAGACCCTCTATTCCGAAGTCCTGGACATCCCGGTGGTGGCCCGGCTGCAGGGCTTCGACGAGCGCCCGGCGGCGGGCGTCGTCGAGGCGCCGCTCGAGGGGCGTGATTTCTTCGATTTGATGCTGCGGGCGGCAATCGGGGAGCCGCTCGACATCCCGCAGTGGGCCGGCGGACGGTCCCGCGACGTGCGCGTCGCCACGGTAGCCTTCGAGAAGCTGTCGGGGCCGTCGGCGTTCTTTCAAGACCTGCTGCGGCCCTACCGCAAGACCATCTACGCACGCATGATCCAGCAGGGATCGTGGCGTTTCATCTGGTCGGCGTACGGATCCACGGACGAGCTGTACGACCTCGCCGCCGACCCCGGCGAGTTGGCCAACGTGGCGCCGGGCAATCGCCGGCTGGCCGCGGCGCTGCGTGAACAACTCGACGGCATGCCCCCATACTGGGTGGGCCTGGTGCCGATCAACGTGTCGCCGGCGGCGCTGGAGCAGCTGCGCGCCCTCGGTTACCTCCGCTAACCGCGAATTTTCAACACCTCGTAGCTGCGCGAGCGGGCGCCAGGCACGCGAGGACAAGGCGCGCGAAGCGAGCGCGACTGAGTAGTACCTAGGCGTACTTCGAAGG
>CBDUXW010000438.1:0-3285 GCA_965371275.1 uncultured bacterium
ATACCCGCGCCCTCTAATGCGCAAGCAAAACGCCGGTCGGACCCCCGAATGGCCGCCGAATGCGCCGCTATCGGATCCTAGTCGGGCTGAACTACGCGGCCGGCGCCCTGTCCGTGAGCCGGGTCACCGATCCGAAAATCTCGAATTCGGTCTTCGGGAACGGCTCGTCGTCGTCGAGCCGATAGTGACCCACGAAACGGGCAATCGGAGCCCGGTAGCGGAAGTTTCCCGGTACCCCGACCCAACGTCCGTTGTGGGGGCCGCCGCCCCGGTTGGTGCCCAACTCCCACCTGATCCGATTCGGGGCCCTGCCCCAGCAACCGATCCAGCCGCGGTGGATGGCAAGGTGATGGAAATCACACAGAACGATGAGGTTGTCGAACGTGTTGGGGCCGCCGACGCCGCGCGGGGTGATGTGGTGCACATGCAGGCTCGACCGGGCCGTGCATCCCGGCGCCTGACAGTGCCAGTTGTCGCGCTTCAGGACAGGGGATTGTTTGCTGAGCGACCGATAGCCGTGGTTGTCATACGTGTCCACGAAATGATCGAACAGGTCGTTGAGGCATGCCCACAAGGGCCACTTTGCCCCCCGCAACTTGCGGATCGCGCCAATCGCCGCGTCTACGGTTTGCCGCTCGCCGGGCTCCAGCCAGATCCGTAGGTGTCTGTTGGCGGGGCTCGCTTCAGAAGTGGCCAACGTTGTCGCGAGGGCCCGATCGGCTCCGCCGTCGAAGCGGAACGCGAGGTCGGGCGCCGCGCCATCGTTGCGAACCCAACTCGGATCCACCGCGGCCCGACTTCGAGCCCAATCGACAGCGTCGATCAGCCGCCTCACCGGCATGCGCCGCGCGTACTCCACCCAGCCTGACGCAGCGATGCCGTGGATGCCCAGATCAAGTGCACCGATCAACAGGGACACTTTCAATGGACTCAGCGTTCCCGTCCGACACGCTGTTCTCAGAGCGGGATGGCGCCACGCTGCCGCCTCGGCGCGGATGAGGCGCTGGGCAGTTCGGAGCGACATGCCCAACCGCTCGCCCACGTAATCGCCGAAGCTGCTGAATTGCACCCCGCCCGCTTCCTTCGCAATGAAGCGCCAGAGGCGCCGATCGCGAATCTGACGAAGCACTCCGGCGAGCTCGAGGGAGTCTGAGCCACCCGGTCGGTAAGCGGCCTTGAGGACCTTGTGTAGCGCCCAGGGATCAGGCGCAGGCTCCGGCTCGGCGGACAACGGCGCAGGTTCCGGCTCGGCGGAAAACGGCCGGGCGGGCGCCGGCAAGAGTGGCGGTCCAACGTCGGTGTTTCGGGTGGGCGCGAGATCGGGAGCTGGTGCCCGGCCGCGACCGGCCAACGGCGCACGCTCCTGGTCGAAAGAGGTCGCCGCGCCCAACTCGGTGGTCGCGGCGCCGACTTCGGTGGATGAATCCGGTCCGGGGTCGGAGGATGACCAGGCGCCATCTCGGTCGGTTGGTCCCACGTCTCGGGACGCCTCGCCCGGCATCGAGACCTCGTCGCCGGCCGGATAGCCAACGCTGGAGAGAAACTCCGCGGCGATGAACTCCCAACGGGTTCCCTCCGGCGGATGCGTGCCGGCCACTTTGGCGACCAGGCGCAGGACAGCGTTCGTCTTGCCGATCATCCAGCCGGGTACGTCGACATCGATTCGGGTACGGGCGTCGTCGGGCGTATCGATGTCGTGGGGCTCGACGTCGTGCTCGCCGGCCCCGTTGTGCGGGGTGGTCATCTGGTCGTGATCGCGAACCGCCTGCACCAGCTCGCGAACGGTCAGGGCCGAGGCCAGGTCGAGCCACTGCTCTTCGGTTTCGGAGGTCGCGACGCGGGCGATCGCTTCGGCCTTGGTCAGCGGCAGCTCGCCGCCGGCGAAAGCATGCTCGATTCCGGGCAGGCGGGCGAGACGTCTTCCCAGGCAGCCCATGCGCCGCAGCGTGCGGGCGCTGACGCCGAGCTCTTCGTTGGCGTAGTTCGCCTGCGTTCGATAGCCGAGCCGCTTGAACGCCAGGCGGCCGTTGAACTTGGTCGCGGCGACTGCAGCGGGCCGCCGGGTATCAGCACGGCGCAAGGCGGCCTCGACGGCCTTTCCGTCGAAGTATTCAGCAATATCCGCAGTACCGGCGCCATCGGCAATACCGGCTTCGTCGGCAGTTCCGACAATACCAGCAGTGTTTCGAGCGGATCCACGCATCACGATATTATAGCAAAAGATAACGAAAATAACACGAAAAGTCGTCTGCAACAGAAAGGAAAAAAGAGCTGCCGCGGAGCGTCAACGCCGACGATCGGTCCCGAGGTGAGTCCGCGACCGAGCTGCTCATGACTCGCGGCTACCGCACCGTCGAGAAACTGTCACGGCTTGGTCATACCGCGGCCTGGTTGCACCGTGGCCTCGTCGCAACGCAGCGTGGTTTCGTCGCACCGCAGCGTGGTTTCGCCGCCCCCTGCTAGAGTCTAGGCATGGACTCGTCGCGTCTCTTGGCGGTCGGCTTGGCTTGCTGGCTTCTGGCTCCTTCCCTCTTGTACGAACACCAGGCTGGTGTTGCGCAGCGTCCGGCTTTCGGGGCGCGGGTCTCGCGCGTTCGCGTCGATGTCATCGTGACCGACGCCGAGGGGCGCTTTGTCGACGATCTGACCGCCGCGGACTTCGCCGTTTTCGAAGATGGTGCGCCCCAAGAGGTGCTGAGCGCCCAGCTCGTTGATCTGGGGGCGCGCACCGTCGCGGACATTGCCGGCACGGCGGCACGCGGCGGCGCCCGGCAACCGATCGACAGCGCGACGGAGGCGGCGCCCTCGGCAGCCGCCGTGTCGTCGGACGAGCTCGGCGCGATCGTCTTTCTGATCGATTTCCCGGGCCTCGATCGAAGCGCCAAGGGGCGCTTTGCCGAGGTCTTCAACGACCTGCTGGCCGACACGGCGAGCTTCGGGATCCCGCGTGCCGCCTACTTGATCGACGCCACCGGTCGGCTGCGCGAGCTGGCGCCGCTCAGCATGAGTGTCCAGCGCCTGCGACAGGCCGGCGAGCTGATCAAAGCGGAGCCGTTGCTTCGCCGCGGCAGACACGAGCAGCTCGTGGGGCTAGCCAGCCGCGCCGGACAAGATGTCGACCCTATGCTCGAGGATCGCGAGGAGTTGGCGCGGAGCCGCGCCACCCTGCTCATGCTGACCCAGTTCTGTGACGCTCTGGCTACCCGACAGGGACGCACGGCGCTGGTTTGGGTAACGTCCGAAATTCAGCACACGGAGGGCGGACCGCCCGCGGCGCTGGCGGCG